>CAMVIO010000022.1 GCA_947167555.1 uncultured Selenomonadales bacterium | reverse complement strand
AATTATTTGAAATCCTTGTACTTCTCACCATAACCGTATTTCTCGATCACATAGTCGAGATCCTTGTCGCCGCGTCCGCTGAGGTTGACGAGAATCGAGCCGGTGTTCATCTCCTTCGCGCGGCGCATCGCGTAGGCCACCGCATGGGAGCTTTCGAGCGCCGGGATGATGCCCTCGTAGCGGGACAGCTTGAAGAACGCGTCCACCGCCTCCTCGTCGGTCGCCACCTCGTACTTCACACGGTCCACTTCGCGCAGGAACGCGTGCTCGGGACCGACGGACGGATAATCGAGGCCGCTGGCGATCGAGTAAACCGGCGCGGGCTCGCCCTTCTCGTCCTTCAGCATGATGCTGTTGAAGCCGTGCATGACGCCCTCGGAACCGTAGGTCATCGAAGCCGCGTGATCGCCCATTTTCTTGCCGCGTCCCAGCGGCTCGACACCGACAATCTCGACAGGGTCGTTCAGGAACGGCACGAACATGCCGATGGAGTTGCTGCCGCCGCCGACGCAGGCCGTGACCACATCGGGCAGGAATCCCATCATTTCCTGGAACTGTTCGCGCGCCTCGACGCCGACCACCATCTGGAAATCGCGGACCATCATCGGGAACGGATGCGGCCCCACCACCGAACCGATACAATAAATCGTTTCCTTATAATTCGCGAGATAATCCTCAAAGGCCGCGTCCACCGCTTCCTTCAGCGTCTTCAAGCCGCGAGAGACCGGCACGACATTCGCGCCGAGGACTCTCATGCGCGCCACGTTCGGCGCCTGCTTCGCTATATCGACCTCACCCATGTAGATCGTGCATTCGAGCCCGAAGAACGCCGCCGCCGTCGCGAGAGCCACGCCGTGCTGGCCCGCGCCGGTCTCGGCGATGATGCGCTTCTTGCCCATGAATTTCGCCAAAAGCCCTTCGCCCATGCAATGGTTCAGCTTGTGCGCGCCGGAATGGTTCAAATCCTCGCGCTTCAGGTAAATCTGGCAGTTGCCGATCATGCGCGAAAGACGCTCGCAATGATAGACCGGCGTGGGCCGCCCTTGGAACTCCTTGCGGATGCGGCGCAGCTCGTTGATGAACTGGGACGAGTGGCAGATGGTCAGATACGCCTGCTCGATGTCCTTCATCGCCGGAACCAGCTCCTCAGGCAGGTATGCGCCGCCATACGAACCGAATTTTCCGTCCTTGTCCGGGTATTCCTTCAGATACTTCGCAAAATCCATTGGTACTCCTCCTGCTCTTTCTTGATTATTCCACATACACGCGCGGGATGCGCGGCGAGAACATACAGACGACCTCATAATTGATGGTGCCGAGCCATGAGGCCAGCGCGTCCGCCGTCAGCGCGTCGCCGCCCATAATCGTCACCGTATCGCCGACGGCGACATTTTTTATGCCGGTCAACTCAATCATGCACTGATCCATACAGATGCGTCCGATGACGGGCAACAAATCCCCTCGCAGATCCACCTTCGCCTTTCCAGCGTAAAGCCGCGTATAGCCATCCTCGTAACCCAGCGGCAACGTGCCGACGCGGATGTCCTTCGATGCGCGGAACGTGCAGCCGTAACTGACCGTCTCTCCTTCATGCAGCGTCTTGACATGGGTGAGCCGCGCCTTGACCGACATGACCGGCTGAAGCCCCACGTCGTGGCCGACCTCGTCCGACGGTGCAAGACCGTACAGGATGATGCCCGCCCGCACCATATCAAGATGAGTTTCCGGCATTTCAAGAATCGCGGCGGAGTTTGCGATATGGCATATCGGGATCTCGATTCCCTTTGCTTTCACATCATTCATCGCAATCTGAAACCGCGCGAATTGCTTGAATGCGAAAGTCTTGTCGGTCGCATCGGCGAGGGCGAAATGGGAAAACATGCCTTCCAGCTCGACATTCGGAAGCCCCGCGATAAACGCCGCCATTTCCCCGGCGTCCTCGGGACGGACGCCGATCCGCCCCATGCCCGTATCGACGGCCAGATGCACCTTCGCCCGGACACGCCGCCGCTGCGCCGCCGCCGAGATCGCCGCCGCCACATCGCGGGAAAATACCGCCTGCGTCACGCCGAAATCGACGACTGTATCCGCCTCCTCAAGCTGCGACGCGCCCAGTACGAGAATCGGCGTCGTGAAGCCCGCGCGCCGAAGCGCCTCCGCTTCCGAAAGCACAGCCACCGCCAGATAGTCCGCGCCCATGGCGACCGCTTCCCGCGCCACCGCTATCGCTCCGTGCCCGTACGCGTCCGCTTTCACGACCGCGCAAAATCGCGCTTTGCCCACGATATGATCTTTTACTACCGAAATATTATGCCTGAGCGCGGAAAGGTCGATTTCCGCCCAGACGCCCCGGCTTGCCATACATCCATCTCCTCGTTCCCACATTCAACGGTATCCATTTTAACATGAATGCAACCGTTTTGGTAGAAAATTCTGCGCGCTAGCCGATTTTTTCCAGGATTTCCTCCGTGCCCGCATCCTCGACAGCCGCCATGCCCGCCGTGATATCCGCCAATTCCTGCCGCACGGCTTCGTACAGCTCCGGCTCGACCAAGAGCGGGAGCCTGACGTTTTCCGCGTAACTGGCTTCGCCCGTGCGGAGATTCTTTTGCCGCGCCCAATGCTCGACCGTGGAAAGCGACGCGTAATCCAGCGTCGCGACCATACGCCGGAGCAACACGCGACGGGCGAGAACTGCAGCTTCGACGCCGATAGCCGCCGCGTGAGAATAGGCGCGGACAAGTCCGCCCGCGCCGAGCTTGATACCGCCGAAATATCTCACGACGACAACCATCGCGTCGGTCAGCGCCCGCCGCTTGATCACGTCGAGGATCGGCATTCCCGCCGTACCGCCCGGCTCGCCGTCGTCGCTGGATTTTTGCTTTGCGCCGTCCGCGCCAAGCACCCAGGCGGAGCAGCAATGACGCGCGTCATAGTGCTCTTTCCGGATTCCGGCGAGAAACGCCCGCGCTTCTTCCTCGTCGTGCACGTTCTCGGCATAGGCGATAAACCGCGAGCGCTGCACCGTGAACTCCGCCTGCCCGCCCGTCAGGATTGTCAGCATTCTTCTCAGTCCCTCGTATCGACATTGTCCCGAAGCGCCAAAATCTCTTTTGCCGTAAACAGCCCCGCCGGCGATTCCGACCGCATGACGTCGCGCAGGCGGCGGCTCTGCTCCTCCTGCACCTCGGTAATCTGATGCTCCGGGTCGGCGGCATCCGCCGTGTGCCGTATGGTCTGCCGCTGCGCCCCGGCATAAGCGCGAGCCTTCAAGATTATCGCCGTCACCAAATCGTAATTATCATCGTCCAGCGCCAGCGGCGGCTCCATCCGCGAAAGCGCGTCCAGCGTCGAGAGCGCCGCGCCGTCCAGTTCGTCGAGGCGTTCCCATGCCGTCGTCAAATCGATGATGTCCGCGTCGAAATCCGACAGGATTCGATGATATTGCTGCCAATTGTAATCCATCTGGTCAATCAGGCCTTGATACTCCGAATACCAGTCCACGACCATCTCCTGTTGCTCGGAAAGGTGCTCGCGCTCCGCCGCCGTCATCGGCGTCGTTTTTTCCTCCTGCGTCATGAAAAGCACCGCGCCAACGCCTAACAGCACCATGCAGAAAATCGCGAAAATGCCCCGCCTCGGGAAAAAACGCCGAACGAGAAAAAGCATCAGCACGATCAGCCCTGCGCCGGCAACTTTCATCCAAATCATGACGCGCCCCTTTTCATCTTGATACATATAAGAATCTATTGCCCATGAACGTCCTTATTGTATCACATTCACTCCACGCTTGAAAACCTGCGCTTCGTTTTCTATAATAGAACACGATATCATCAAAAGATGAAAAGAAAGGAAGAACTCCTGATGAAGCTCTCGTTTATGCGCGCCTTTTGGCATTTATTCCGCGGCTACTGGCGCTCCGAGGAAAAAAAGCGGGCCGTTGGGCTGCTCGCCGTCGTCATCGCCATGAATTTCGCGATGGTCTATCTGCTCGTTCAGCTCAACAGCTGGTACAACGAATTTTACAACGCCCTCCAGGCTTATGAATACAATCTTTTCTGGCCGCTGATCGGCAAGTTCACGATGATCGCCTTCATTTATATCGCTATCGCCGTCTACGCGATCTACCTGCGGCAGCTTCTCGAGATCCGCTGGCGCACATGGATGACAGGACAATACCTGTCGTCGTGGCTGAAGGATCAGGCCCACTACCGTCTCCAGGTCACGGGCGGCGGCGGCATGGACAACCCGGACCAGCGTATCCAGGAGGACATCGACCTTTTCGTCAGCCTGACGCTCCAGCTTTTGCTCGGGCTGCTGAAGCAGATTACCACAATCGCCGCTTTCGCCGTCGTGCTCTGGAACCTGTCCGGCGTGCTCTCCGTACCTATCGGCGGAACCACGCTGGAAATTCCCGGCTATATGCTTTGGTTCTCGTTGCTGTATTCTGCCGTCGGCACCGCGCTGGCGCATTTCGTCGGCCGCAAGCTGATCAATCTGAACTACGAGCAGCAACGCTATGAAGCGGACTTCCGTTTCTCGATGGCGCGCATGCGGGAAAACAGTGAGAGCGTCGCCTTTTATCGCGGCGAGGATGCGGAAAACGCTGGATTCCTTGACCGATTCGGTCACGTCATCAAGAATTTCCGCGAGCTGATGCGGCAGACGAAATTCCTGAATTTCTACGCCAACTCCTATATGCAGCTCGCGATCATCGCACCGCTGATTCTCGCCGCGCCGCGCTACTTCGCCGGAGAGATCGCGCTGGGCGGCCTGATGCAGACCACCAGTGCCTTCGGTCGCGTGCAGGACGGTCTTTCCTACTTCGTGGAGGCTTACGACACCGTCGCGAAACTCGTTTCCGTCATTCACCGTCTTTACGGCTTCACCGAGCACCTTGAAGAAGTCCGCGAGCTCGCGCCCGCCGTCGCGCAGGAGGAAGGCGGCGCGATGGAAACGGAGAACGGAACGGCGGACGTCTCCCACGCCCTCGTCATGAACGACGTATCGGTCCGTCTGCCGAACGGCACGCAGCTTCTCAATTCCTTTTCGCTGGTGCTGCCCGCCGGAAAACGGCTGCTGGTCACCGGTCCTTCCGGCTGTGGAAAAAGCACGCTTCTCCGTGCGCTGGCCGGGCTTTGGCCCTTCGGGGCGGGACGGCTTATGCGTCCGGCGGGAAGCCGCGTACTGTTCCTGCCGCAAAGACCGTATCTTCCGCTCGGTACCCTCCGCCGCGCGATCATCTATCCGCTGGCGGAATCCGACGCGCCAAACGACAATGAACTGCGCCGCGTGCTTTCCCTTGTAGATCTCCCGCATCTCGTGGATCGCATAGACGAAACCGACGACTGGAGCCGCATCCTCTCCCTCGGCGAGCAGCAGCGAATCGCTTTCGCCCGCGTACTTCTCGTCCGTCCTGACTGGATTTTCCTCGACGAAGCGACCAGCGCACTCGACGAAACGCGCGAAGCGCGTCTTTACGATCTGCTCCGAAGCGAACTGCCGGACGCGGGGCTCGTCAGCGTCGCCCACCGCTCGACGCTTTACGCGCGCCACGACAGCGAGCTTTCACTGGCGGACCGCACGCCCGCATTGCGCCCGATAGCCGCAAATTGATATTATCGTCAAAAAGAGCCCGCGCTCACGCGCGGGCTCTTTTTGACTGTTTTTTGTTCCTGTACATTTCTTGGTCGGCTGCCGCAATGCAAATATCCAAGTCGTCGGCCTCCGTCTGTATCGTGGAAAACCCGAAGGCGACGCTGAGTTCCTCGTTCCTGATGCGGAACAGGGACTGCTTTTGCTGCATCTCCGCCACGAGGCGCCGCGCCTCCTCGGCGTCGGTTTTCGGCAACACGAGGGCGAACTCGTCGCCGCCCATGCGAAAAATCCCGGCCCGCTCCGGCAGCACCATGCGGAACAGCAGCGCCGACATCCGGATGTACTCGTCCCCGACGAGATGCCCGTAAGTGTCGTTGATGTATTTCAGGCCGTTGCAGTCTGCCGACACGAAGCTGATCGGAAGATTCTCCGGCACGTGAATTTTCGCGATGTATTCCTGATAATAGCGGCGGTTGAACAGCCCGGTCAGCTCGTCGGTCTTCGCGCGGCGTTCCAGTTCCAGTTTCATGAGTTGCTGCTCCGTCACGTTGTTGATCAGCCCGACGATGCCCTTGATATTGCCGTCGTCATCCTGCACCGGCTCCTTGATCAGCTCCAGGAATTCCCGCTGACCGTCGGCATTGACCTCGATGACGTACCGCGTGCCCTTGCCCGTGGCGAGGATTTTCTTGTCGCTCTCATAGGCGAGCCGCGCGTTTTCCTTGTCCTTGCGTATTTCGGGATCGGTCTTGCCGCGGATGGTCCAGTCAGGATCGTCGCTCTTGTCCAGATGGTGCCAATAATGGGTGGCGAAGATGTACTTGCCCTCCGCGTCTTTCAGATAAATATTGGACGGTAGGACCTGCAGCATCCGCTCGATCTCGTAAAACGTCGCCGAGTCCTTGGCCCGGATTACGTTGGACAGCCGTTTCAGAAGCAATTTCCCTTCGCAGGGCGGCGCCAAGATATCGGCTGCCCCCATGTCGAGGCAGGCCATATCCTTTTCCGTCGGGGTGCGCGGCAAGGCGGCGATGACGGGAATCGCGGCGTACAGCACATCACGGCTGAACATTTTGAAAAACGAGAAACCGTTTTGCCGTGAAAGATCAAGGTCAAGCAGCACGGCGGAAACTTGGTCGCGCAAATGGCTCAGGGCCAGCAGTCCTTGCTCCTCGTTATCGGCGGAAATGACCTCGTATTCTTCGGAAAGCAGCCCGCGAAATTCGCGCGCAATCGGGGATTCGGGCAATATCATCATAATCAGCGGTTTCTTTGGCAAGGGAATCACCTCATGTGAAATACGGCTTATACTACTCTCTGTTAAGATTTTTAAATCTTTACAGAGAGTGCATGAGACGTCAGACGAGCTGAAAGCTCGGCTGTAGCCTGCGAAGCAGGCGTATCTCAGGTCAAAATTTTTATTTAAAATTTTGGTCTGAGATAAGTATTACGCTTCATCGGCCCGATACGCCACGGCGTACATGACCGGCAGCACCAGAAGCGTCAGGAATGTGGCGATAATCAATCCGGCGGCAATCGCCACGGCCATCGGTGCCCAGAACGGGCTGGTCATCAGCGGAATCATGCCGAGGATGTCGGTGCCCGCCGTCAGCATGATCGGGCGGAACCGCAGCACGGCGGAGTCGATGATCGCGTTCCAGAGCGTCTCGCCTTCCGCCAGATGATCCTTGATCTGCTCGATCAGGATGACCGAGTTACGGATAATCATGCCCACGAGAGCCAGCACGCCGAGGTCGGCCACGAAGCCCAGCGCCTGGTCAAAAACGAGCATGCCTATAGTGACGCCGATGATGCCGAGAGGGGCCGTCAAAAGCGTCACGACGACGCGTTTTCCGCTCCGAAGCTGGAACATCAGGAGCGTCATGATAATAAACACCATCGCCGGGACGGGGCCGAGAAGATACTCCATTGATTCCTCGCTGTCCTCCATGGAGCCGCCCGGGGTAATCGAGTAGCCGAAGGGCAGATTTTTCCGCAGCTCCGCCGTCCGGTCATAAAGCTTTTGCGCGGCGTCGTTGGCCGTTCCCTCCTGGATATTCGACTGCACGGTGATGGTCGGCATCAGGTCTCGTCGCAAAATCAGCCCGTCCTCGGCCGTAAAGGAAATCTCCGCGACCTGCGAAAGCGGCACGGTTCCCGTCGGGAGATACACGGGCAAATCACCGAGAGCCGACAGCTCCCTGCGATCCTTTTCCGCGATGCGAAGCTCGATATCTATGGTGCGGTCGTCGCGATAATACTGTGCGATGCGGGCGCCGGTCAGCTCGGTGTAAAGCGTTTTGGCGACTGCCGCACTGGACGCGCCAAGGGTTTTCAGCTTCTCCTGGTTCAACGTCAGGCGCACCGCCTTCGCTTTCTCGTTCCAGTTGAAATTGATGTCGGTGTAGTTTGGGTCCTCCCGCATGATGTCCACAAGCTGGTTGGCGATTTTTCGGACTTCTTCCTTCTCATAGCCGGAAACGCGCATCATGACAGGATAGTCGGCAGGCGGCCCGGTCTGGATGAACTTGATGTTGCCGCGGACGTTCGGGAATTCCTCTTCGAAAGCGGCGCGGACGATTTTTTCCACGGCCTTCCGTCCCTGCAAATCCTTCGCGACAATAACGAACTGAGCGTAATTGTCCGCCGGAAGAACCGGGTCTATGGTCAGTACGAAGCGCGGCGAGCCCTCGCCGACGTAGTAGGAATAGCTGTCCAGATCATCCTTGCGCTCGTCCAGTATCGCGGCCATCCGCGCAGCCTCGGCGGCCGTCGCTTTCATCGATGCTCCTTCGGGCAAACGCATTTCCACGATAATCTCGGGGCGCAGGGACGGCGGGAAAAATTCCTGCCGCACGAATCCCAGAAGCCAAACCGACCCTGCGAAAATGCCCGCCGTCGCCAAGAGCACCACCGGGCGATGGCGCAGGAACCATGTCAGGATCTTACGGAAAATTTGATAGAATTTCCCCTGGTACATTTCCTCCGGCGCTTTTTCTCCGCCTTCATTGACGCGAATCAGGTGATAGCCCAGGAGCGGCGTCACCGTCACGGCGACGACCCACGACAGGAGAAGCGCGATGCCGATGACCGGAAACAGCGCCTCGCAAAACTCCGACGCCATGCCTTCGGAAAAGGCGACGGGGATGAAGCCGGCACAGGTAATCAGCGTACCGGTCAGCATCGGCTTCGCCGAGGATTCGCAGGCGTAGCAGGCCGCTTTCACGCGGTCCCAGCCCTGCTCCAGCTTCACGCTCATCATTTCGATGGCGATAATCGCATCGTCCACAAGAAGCCCCAGCGAGATAATCAGCGCGCCGAGGGAAACCTTGTGCAGGTCGATGCCCAGCATATTCATGAAGCAAAACGTCCCCGCCAACACCAGCGGAATGCAGAGGGCGACCACCATACCCGCCCGGAGGCCGAGGCTCATGAAGCTGGCGATCAGCACGATGATGACCGCCTCGCGAAGGGAGCCGACAAATTCGTCGATGGCGTCCTTGACCACGGCGGGCTGGTCGGACACGCGATGAACTTCCAGCCCCACGGGCATTTCCGCTTGCATCTCGTGGATGAGCTTCGTCAGGTCCGCCCCCAGCTTCAGGATGTCGCCGCCGGGTTCCATGGAAATCGCGACGCCCACTGCCGGCTCGCCGTTGAAAAACATTTGTGTCTCCGGCGGGTCCACGGGGCGGCGTTCCACCTTCGCGATGTCCCCGAGGCGGAACACGCGCCCGCCCGACGCGATCGGCGTCTCACGGATAGCCTCCACGTCGTCGAACTGGCCCGTCACCCGCACATAAAGATTGTCCGATTCCGTCTCCATCATGCCCGCGGGTGCTTTGTTGTTCTGTGCTTCCAGCGCGGCGGAGAGAACCTGCGGGGAAATGCCCAGCTCCGCCAGCTTCGCGTTCTCCACTTCGACGTAAACCTTTTCCGTCTGCACGCCGAGCAACGTGACATTTTGCACGCTTTTCACCATGGCGGCGCGGCGGCGCAGCTTCTCCGCCTCCTGCCGCATTTCCTCATAGGTGTAGCCGTCGCCGGTGACCGCGTAAATCGAGCCGTAGACGTCGTCGAAACGGTCGTCGTAATACGGCCCATAGACGCCGGAGGGCAAATCCTTCTTTATGTCCTCGCCGAAATTCCGCAAATCGCGCCAGGTCGGGCGAATCGTTTCCTTCGGCACGTCATCCCTCAGAGTGATATAAACGACCGTCTGCCCGGGGCGGGAATAGCTTTCGATGAAGTCCACGCCGGGAATGTCGCGGAACTTGCTTTCCAGCTTGTCCGTAACCTGCTGCTCCATCTCCTCCGCCGTCGCGCCGGGCCACGCCGCCGACACGACCATCATGCGGATGGTAAAATCCGGGTCCTCCATGCGGCCCAGCCGATAATACGAAAAAATTCCCGCAATAAAGGCGACAATAACAAAATACCAGACGAGGTCGCGATTCTTCAACGCGATTTCCGTAATCCGGTTCATGGTTTCTGAACCTCCGCGCCGAGGCGCACTTCCTCGCCCTCATGGAGCTTGTGGACGCCCGCCGTCACCACCACGTCGCCCGCGGAGAGTCCCCGGACGACCGCATCGTTGGCGTCGAAGGATTCGACGGAAATTTCGCGAAGCGTCACCTTTCCGTCCTTGACGAGCCAGACGCAGGGCTTGTCCCCGGTCTGGTAGATCGCGGTCATCGGCAGCGTCGCCGTCGTATTCGCCGCGCCGCCCGCCTTTTCGCCCGTCACGTTCACGCTGGCCGTCATGCCGAGCGCCATGCCTGCGGGCGGATTCGGGATCGAGACGCGCACCTTGTAGGTCCGCGTCGCCGGGTCCGCCATCGGCGCGATTTCCCGCACAATGCCCCGCGTTTTTGCGTCACCCATCGCCCAGAAGGATACCTCCACATTCTTGCCGACGGAAATAATCGGCAGCCGGTTCTCCGGCACGTTGATCTCGACTTCCATCTCGCCGGACTCCACAAAGGTCAGCACCGTCTGCCCGGCGGCGACCACCTGCCCGACTTCCGCCGAAAGGCCGGACACCACGCCGTCCGCGTCGGCGACGAGCTCCGTGTAGGAAAGGGCGTTGTGCGCCTCCGTCGCCTGCGCCGCCGCAGCCTGATACGCAGCGAGGGCCGCGTCATAGGCCGTCTGGTACTGGTCGAGCACAGCCGCCGCGATGGCCGCTTCCGCGTAAAGCTGACGATAGCGCGCGAGATTTGTTTCCGCCAGCGCGAGCTGCGCGCCGGCCGCCTCCGCCTGCGCGTCCGCCGCGGTCGTCTTCTGCGCCACGTCCTTCGGGTCGATGCGCATCATCACCGACCCCGCCGACACCCGGTCGCCGAGCTGCACGTCCCGCCCGACGATCTGTCCGCCGACCTGGAACGCCATATTCTTCTCATACCGCCCATGCACGCTGCCCGCGTACTCCGCCGCCTGCGCCGCGCTCCCGGCAGCCACCGTCTGCGTACGCACCAACGGCGCTTTCGTCTCCGGCGCCGCCTCCTTGCCGCAGCCGGAAAAAATCGCCGCCGAAAGCAACAGCGCGGCGCAAATCGTCATATTTCGATTCATGGATAATCTCCTCGTAATATCTCGTAATATATTATTTATCGTCTGAAAAACAAATTCAGGAACAGCGACAGCAAAATGCTGATGATTGCGCAAGTCGCCAACGGAAAATGGACGGACCAATTCTCCCCGCCGAAATGAAAATCCCCCGGCAACTGTCCCAACGGCAAAATACGCCCACCAAAATAAAGTACAGCGCCTATTGCCACGAGCACCGCGCCGAAAACCATCAGCGTCCGCCCAATCTGCTGCGCGTCCATTTGTGCCCTCCTGTCGCAGAATACACTTTAAACCATGATACATTATAACACAAAACAAATAGCCAAACGCCAAAAAGACGAAAAATTCTTTCCTATTCCTCACAATAAATGATATAATAGAATATGTAAATTTCCAGCATCGGGGCGGGTTGCCGCTTCGGGAAAAAGATTGGAGGATTTTGAATGAATGCAGCAGAGATTGTAAACGTCGTTGGCCGCGAGATCATGGACTCACGCGGCAATCCCACCGTCGAGGCGGAAGTCATGTTGTGTGACGGCAGCGTCGGCCGCGCGGCAAGCCCGAGCGGCGCGTCCACGGGTCAGTTCGAGGCGCTGGAGCTTCGCGACGGCGACAAGAAACGCTACAACGGCAAAGGCGTGCTGAAGGCCGTCAAGAATGTCAACACGACGCTGACGAAGGCCGTCCTGGGCCTCGAGGCCGCCGACACTTACACTGTCGACCACGCGATGCTGAAAGCCGACGGCACCGAGGGCAAGAAGAAACTCGGCGCCAACGCGATCCTCGCCGTTTCGCTGGCCAGCGCGAAAGCCGCCGCGATTTCCGAAGGACAGTCGCTTTACCGTTTCCTCGGCGGCGCGCAGGCCCGCGTGCTGCCGGTGCCGATGATGAATATCCTGAACGGCGGCGCTCACGCGACGAACAACATCGACGTGCAGGAATTCATGATCATGCCGATCGGCGCGAAGACCTTCGCCCAGTGCCTCCAGTGGTGCGCCGAGGTTTATCACGCATTGGCGGCTTTGCTGAAGAAAAACAAGCTTGCGACCTCCGTCGGCGACGAGGGCGGCTTCGCGCCGAACCTGAAGAGCGCCGAGGAAGCCCTCGACTACATCATGAAAGCAATCAAGGAAGCGGGCTACAAGCCGGGCAAGGATTTCGCCCTGGCCATCGACGCCGCCGCCAGCGAATGGAAGGGCAAGAAGAAAGGCGAATACGTGCTGCCGAAAGCCGACACGAAATACACCACCGCGAAGCTCATCGACTACTGGGAAAAGCTCGTCGCGAAATATCCGATCGTTTCCCTTGAGGACCCGCTGGATGAGGAAGACTGGGAAGGCTGGAAGAAGCTGACCGAGCGTCTCGGCAACAAGCTCCAGATCGTCGGCGACGACCTCTTCGTCACGAACACGAAGCGTCTCGCGAAAGGCATCAAGATGGGAGCGGGCAACGCGATCCTGATCAAGCTGAACCAGATCGGCTCGCTGACCGAGACCATCGAGGCCATCCAGCTCGCGCACAAGAACGGCTTCCGCGCAGTGGTCTCCCACCGCTCCGGCGAGACCGAGGACGCAACGATTGCCGACCTCGTAGTAGCGCTGAACGCGGGCCAGATCAAGACAGGCGCCCCGAACCGCAGCGAGCGCGTAGCGAAGTACAACCAGCTCCTCCGCATCGAGGAAGAACTGGGAGGAAAAGCCGCCTACGACGCATCGCCGCTGCTGGCGAAACTCGCGAACCGGTAAAAACTTCATTATGTATGGCAAAAGAACCGCAAGGCAATTCGCCCTGCGGTCCTTTTCATTTCTGGCACGGTGTATTCCATCCCGTTACACTATTGTATAGCTAATTAGGGGTCAACAGCAGTCTTTATATTATATCCTTCAGGAGCTGCTCCCACTTGTCCATTTATGGCAAGAAAAGCCCGTGCCATGTCCACAACCGCGTTGAGTCTACCGACATCGTCCACTGGGCAAAAATATGGAGAATGATCTCCAAACCATACACATCGATTCCTGTCGCAATAATTCCATTTTTCTCCCACTATGACTGAAACGCCATCTACTATTTGTGATTTAACGGGAAGCTTGTCATACGGCATGTATCGGTATGTATTATTTCTTATTTTTACGGAATCCTCATAGGATTTATACGTTATATATATGGTGTTCTTATCTATGACCTGCATTCGATAAAATACATCATCAACCTCACCGTTCCATCCCCAATGTTCATAAAAAGTAAATGTTTTCGTCTTGGGGTCGTAATCAAAAGCATCGATACCAGCACAGGTATGTGTCTCTATCGTTGTTGCATCATCATAATCACCATGTAATTCCCCCACCAAGTATGCACCGGGCCAAGCACTGTATTTCTCCGGCTTGGCAAATATAAAATAAGAAGAAGCATACAAAGTAAAATACTCCTCATCGTTCGGCCCCGTATACGCCATGCAACGCGGACTGAATTGCACCGCGCCCGAATCCAGCACCTCGTACTCGATATCACCCACGATGTCCTGCAAAGAGCCACCGCTCGAACCGCCCGTCGTTCCCATCACGTCCGTCTTTGCTCCTGGAATGGATTGATTGTGCGTGCGAATCTCATTGATGACCGAAGGATAATTCTGCTCGACCCAGCTTACTAGCTGCTCATCGAATAGGTATTTATGTAAATCCCAACCTCTTTCTCCAAGTTCTGAAATATCACGCGTTCCCTTTTTGGGGGTTGAGTATTTGTTATCCCATTCCAGATTAAGCACTTTCCGGTTTTCTATATCAAATACTTTATGCCATTTTGCGTATGTAACCTCCACCGTTCGAGTGACAATATAATACCATTCCTCTTGTTCTCCTTTGGCTCTGACTTTAACGTCCAAATACTTGCGCCCTTCATATTCGCGCACTTTGATGGAATTAGTGTCTACATAAAAAATATTGTTAGAATCTTTGTAGTAATACTGTACCCAGTTTTCCTTTTCCTCCTCCTCCTTCGCCAAGCACAGCCCGCTCATACAAATCATGCAAGCCATGCACAGCAGGAAAATCCTCGACCAAAACTTTCGCATATTTGACCCTCCCAAAATCATTCTATATTTTTATTATACTATCAGTGTCCCCCCCCGCAAGACAATTTGCGCAAAAAATTCTGCGAATTTTCCGCGCAAATATCTTGCGGAACTTATCCAAAAACAAAAAACGCGCCGCCCATCGTCATTTGATGAGCTGCGCGATTCTGCGTCTATATCACCCTTGCGCGATATTCAGTTCCTTCCGCAAGGCGCGCTGCAGCACTTTGGAAAAATTGACCTTGCGGCTGACGGCAATATCGTTTAGCCATTTGGGGATGGTCAGGGATTTCCGCACTGCCTTGTCGAAATGCGTGCGGGCATATTCCTCCACATCGACGGAAACCATGCTGATAAAACGATCGTCTTCTCCGTAATCGTCATCTTCATCGTCTTCGCAATGGATATCGACCTTGTCCATCGGCGTAGGCTCGGGAATTTCGTTGCCGTCCAGTTTTTCCGAATGGATATATCCGGCAAGACAGTCGACCGCCATTTCCATAGCCTCCTGCATAGTATCGCCGCAGGTCGACAGATGGTTGAGGTCTGGAAAAACTACCGAATAATGACCGTTTTTCTCATGGAAAAAGATTGCGGGATAAATGCTAAGCATAGAATGACCTCCTCTATTTCAAGCCTGCCTGTTTCAGAATCGAATTGACTGTCTTCCTGTCTAAATCCTTCGGCTTTGTGTGGAACGGTATCGTTACTTTGCCGCGTTTGTGCGGATGCTTGTAATGATGGTGCGAACCATCAATCTTGACAAGCCGCCAACCGTCCATCAGGATTTTTGCTTCCATCTCCTTCGGCGTCATGTCACATCCTCCTTACGGCTGTATTGTAACAAATCATGTGCATTATATCAATACGTATTTGAACAGTGTTCTAAAAAATAAAACGCATAAAAATATTGCTATGACGCAAAAAACCGCGCCGCCCATCACGTTTGATAAGCGGCGCGGTTTCGCGTCTCAATCTTATTTCTTGAACATCTTCTTGATCGTGTTCATGAAGCTTTCCTGCTCCGGGTTGACGTTTTGTCCGCTGATCTCGCCGAACTCCTTCAAAAGCTCTTTCTGCCGTGCGGAGAGCTTTTGCGGCGTCAGCACCTTGACGCGCACGAGCTGATCGCCGCGGCCGTTGCCGCGCAGGAACGGGATGCCGCGGCCTTTCAGCCGAAGCATCGTGCCGGACTGGATGCCCGCCGGAATCTTCATTTCCACCTTGCCGTCGATGGTCGGCGCCTCGATGGTGTCGCCGAGGGCCGCCTGCACGAAAGAAATCGGCACCTCGCAGAGCACGTCGGAACCTTCGCGCTCGAACAATTTATGCCGCTTCACGAAAATATAGACGTAAAGGTCGCCGTTTCCGCCGCCGCGAAGTCCCGCTTCGCCGCCTCCGGCCACGCG
>CAMVIO010000021.1 GCA_947167555.1 uncultured Selenomonadales bacterium | reverse complement strand
ACGCATGAAAATCGGGCAGCAGCAGCTTTCTTTTTTGTGCGTGCTGCTTTTTTCCGCAGTTCTTGGAATTATTGCGGCGGAGCGTTTTGCGGAGGGCGCGCCGTCGTTTGTTTTTGGCGGGTTTCTTTTGGCGGGGATTGTTCTTTTGCTGTGGTCGGCGCGTCTCGTATTGGCGGGGAGCGAGCGAATTTGGGGCGCGGCGGCGCTCCTCTTTTTTGTGCTTGGAATGGTGCGTGCCTTGATGGTGTTGCCAATTCCCGTTGACGATATTTCCCGGTTGGACGGGAAAACGGTACATGTGTCGGGAGTGCTGCGTGAGGCGCCGCAAATCATGCCGGCGCCGGAGGGGGTGCGCGTTCGTTATCTGATCGGTGCCCGGCGCGCGGATACAGAGGACGCGAAGGGCGGAATCTATATTTACGCGACGGAAAAAAGCGAAGCGGAAGTCACGGCGAGAATCGGGGATATGGTATCGGCGCAGGGGCGCGTGCTGAAGATTCGCGGATACAAGAATCCGGGCATGATCGATATCGAACGGCTGATGCGGGCGCGGGGCGTTACGGCGAGGATGCACGCGGGCAAAGCGGGCGTCAAAGTTACGCCCGCGGCGGGCGGTTTCTTGCGAAGCGTCGAGGATGTGCGCGCTCATTACCGTGCGAAAATGCGCGAGGCCATGCCGGAGGAAGACGCGGCTGCGGTGTTCGCAATGGTGTTCGGCGGATACGAGGGGATTCGCCAGGAATTGGTCGACGCGTTTACGACTACGGGGCTCGTGCATATCCTGTCCGTTTCCGGTTCGCATATCACTTTGCTTGCGGGGCTTGTCGCCTGGCTCGCGTCGGCGTTTTCGCTTCGGCGCGGCGTCGCGGCTGTGCTGGTCGCCTTTGCGGTTTTCGGCTATGCGGCGCTCTCCGGTTTCGTCGCGCCCGCCGTGCGTGCGGCAATCATGGGCGGACTTTCGTTTTTCGCGCTGGCGACAGGGCGCGAGTACGATGGGCGACGGATTCTTGTCGTGACGGCTCTCGCATTTCTTTTTTTTTCACCGTTGCTCCTTTACGACGTCAGCTTCCAGCTCTCCTTCGCTTCGACGGCGGGACTGCTTTGCCTTTCGCCGCGGCTGCGGGAATGGGGGCTTTTCTCGTCGCTGTCCCGCGCGTTGAGGGATGGGCTGGCACTGACGCTTGGTGCGCAGCTTGCGACATTGCCGATTTGCGCATGGTATTTTCACGCCGTTTCCCTTTCGGCGTTCGTCGCGAATCTCGTCGTCGTGCCGATTTTGGAGCTTTTGATGGTGGCGGCTCTTTTTGCGGGGCTGCTTGCACTCGTCCTGCCGTTCCTTGCCCGCGTCGTGTTCGCAATGGACAGCCTTTTGCTCGGACTTTCCTATGAACTGACGCGAATGCTCGCCGTGCTTCCGATGAGCCGCGTCTATTTGCCGCCCATGAATATCGGCATGGCGGCGGTTTATTATGCGTTGCTGTTTTACGTCGCGCAGGCTGAAGAAGTACGCCATGCTGTTTTCCTTCGTTTGCGTGCGCTGCCGTGGCGATGGATCCTTCCCGCCTGCGGCGCGTTGGTTTTTGCAATCGCCGTTCGAAACGCGATGCGTCCGGGGGAAATGACCGTGCATTTCATCGACGTCGGTCAGGGAGACGCGGCGCTAGTCGTTACACCCCACGGACGCGCGTTTATGATTGACACGGGCGGCGTGCGGGACGGCGTTTTCGATCTTGGAGGCCGCGTCGATGTACCGTATCTTTTGCAGTACGGCGTCACCGAGCTGGACGCGGCGTTTTTGACCCATGCCCATGAAGATCACGCGGCGGGGTTAGCCGGCATTTTGCGACGATTACCCGTCGGGCGGGTGCTGACGGCGTCGGAGGGACAGCCGACCTATCAAGCGTCGCTTGGCCTTTCTGCGGCGGAGATGGCGGCGACGCCGTTTCTTCCGGTGGAGGAAGGGACGAGAATCACTCTGGACGGCGTGAACGTCGATGTATTGTTCGCGCCAAATGCGCCAAAGCGGGGACGCTCCGGCAACGAAGCCAGCAATGTTTATCGCGTTTCCTATGGGAAGGCGTCGTTCCTTTTTACCGGAGACTTGGAAAAAGAACAGGAGGCGCGGCTGTTGGATAAATCGCCGGGTTCCCTTCAGAGCACAGTGCTGAAGGTCGGCCATCACGGCTCGAAGACTTCGACCTCCGCGCCATTCCTCGCTGCCGTTGCGCCGCGTTGGGCGGTTATCGATGTGGGGGCGGGCAACCGATTCGGCCATCCGGCGAAGGAAACGTTGGACGCGTTGGCGGATTCGAAGGTGGAAACGTATCGCACGGACAAAGACGGTGCAATCGTCTTTCGGACAGACGGGCAGTCGATGCGGGTGGAAACGTATGAAAAAAGACATTAGTTTTGCTTGTATATTATTGTCGTATATAATATGATAACAGAAAAGAAAAATTGTCTTTTGCGTATGGGGTGAGTGTATGACGGAAAAAGAAAAATACCGGCAGATATGTCGGGAAGCGGCGGCTACAGGGATCGCACTGCTGATCCTGATCGCCTTTTGGCTTTTCGCCGGTTTCGGGCTTTCGGGCAGTACGGCGACGATCTTCCATTTGCCGCTTTGGGCGGCGGTATCCACGGTGGGCGTTTGGATTTTTGCGATCGTGCTGGTTTGGGTGTTGACGAAGTTCGTGTTCCGGGACATGGATCTGGAGGAGGAGCGGCATGGCTGAGATAGGGAGTCCTGCGGCGCTGTTGCCGTTGGCGCTTTTCATGGCGGTCATGCTCGGCATCAGTTTCTTTGTGCGATGGCAGGCGAGAGCAGGCGAGGGCGGTTTCCTTCGCCAGTATTTCGTCGGCAACCGGGATCTCGGCGGTTTCGTGCTGGCTATGACTACCGTGGCGACTTACAGCTCCGTCAGTTCATTTGTCGGCGGGCCCGGCATGGCGTGGAGCGTGGGCTTCGGCTGGATTTACATGGCCGTGGTTCAAGTCACGGCGGTATTTCTTGTGCTGGGCATCTTCGGCAAGCGCGTCGCGCTCCTGGCGCGAAAGTTTGGCGCGGTGACCGTGGTGGATATCCTGCGGCGTCGGTTCCGTTCCGATGCGTTAGCGGCTATGGCGGCGTTCATTATCGTGTTGTTCTTCTGCGCGACGATGACGGCGCAGTTCGTCGGCGGCGCGAAACTCTTTGCCGCGGTCACCGGGTACAGCTATGAGGCGGGATTGCTTTTGTTCGGCGTCGCGGTAATCGTTTATACGGCTATCGGCGGCTTCCGCGCGGTGGCCATTACCGACGCCTGCTGCGCGATCATGATGATGATCGGTATTGTACTTCTTTTTTATCACGTTTTGGAAACAGGCGGCGGTTACGGAGCGATTATGGATCATATCGCGACGCACGAGCCGAAAATGCTGGAGCCTTTTTCCAGCGGCGCTATGCCCGCGGGGCTCTACCTGACCCAATGGATTCTCGTCGGCATCTGCACCATCGCGCTGCCGCAGTCCGTGGTGCGGGGGATCAGTTATCGCGACACGAAAGGCCTTCACCGCGCGATGATTATCGGCACCGTTGTCGTCGGTTTCATGAACATCGGCATCAATTTCACGGGTATTCTCGCCCGTGGTGCGATGACCGGTCCGGTGGCAAGCTATGGCGGAATCGACAATATCATTCCGGTTACGATTGTCACCGTTATGCCGCCGACGCTGATCGGTCTTGCCATCGTCGGTCCCATCGCGGCTTCCATTTCGACGATCTCAAGCTTGCTGCTTGTCGGCTCCTCGGCCATCGTCAAGGACGTCTATCTGCACTATCGGGAGACGCAGGGAAAAACGACCTCCGATGAGTCGCTCCGCCGTCTCAGTATGGCCGTAACCGCCGTCCTCGGCGCAGGCGTGTTTATGATTTCTTTGACGCCGCCGAGCCTGATCTGGCTGATCAATATGTTCGCTTTCGGCGGGCTGGAAACGGCGTTTTTCTGGACGCTGCTGCTGGGGCTTTTCTGGCGGCGGGCAAATCGTTTCGGCGCGTTCCTTTCGATGGGCGGCGGCACGCTCGTCTATTGCCTGGCGCAGGGTCTTGGATTCAAGATCATGGGATTGCATCAGATCACCATCGGCATTTCCCTTTCGTTGATCTTGTTCCTGGTTGGCTCTTTCCTCGGTGAGCCGGAACCGAAAGAAGTGCTGCAGGAATTTTTCCCTGATTGATGGGGAAGGGATTGTGTTTTAATAAAAAACTCGTATCATTATTTACGATTAATATCAAAAACAAACAGGGAGCGAAGGAAATGAGTTCGATAAAGCTTGAGCTGGACAGCGTGGAAATGATGGCGCGCAAGAGGTTGGCGCGGCGTATAGTGGATTTTGAGACGATTTACGTTTTGCACCGGGACGATCGCAAAGGCTACCTTTTGCTTTTGGCGCTCGAAGAAGAGCAGTGGCGGATATTGGAAAGCATTTCCCTCGATCATTCCAAGGACCGTATGGAGGAGCTTCATGAAATGCCCATCGACAAGGACGGCATAGAGGCAATCCGTATGGCTCTCAAGCATTGGTCGGCGGAAAAGCCGCCGGGGCGACCTGCGAAATACGATTCGGATCGGGAAGGACAGGAAATTTTCGTTTATCATGTGTACGGCGGCAAGACCATCCGCGCCATCGCGAAGGATATGCAGATGGGGCCGGCAACAGTGCAGAAGCTTTTGAACCGTGTACGCTTCAAAGTCGCAGATCGGTTCGTGGAAGGCGAGTTGCCTCTGGAGCCGGGCGCGCCGAACTATGAGCAGAATCTCGGCGTGCTTCGCTGGGCGGCAAAGAACAGCAAGGGAGAAGACAGAGCGCGTTATACGGACTTTTTGAAGTCGGCGCTTTCGGAGATTTGAAAAGCACTGTTGGAAAAAGGACCTTGCGTGAAGAGTTGCACTTCGCGCGGGGTCTTTATATTATAGTAGAAAAAATTTTGTATTTCTGCTACACTAATACCGTAAAAAAGCTAAAGCTTGCAGACGGGTTTGTATGGGAAAATAAAAGAACGGAAGAAGGAGGGCGTTATGGGCGAGTTGCGCGGCAGGACGGCGGCAGGGATCAGCAAACCGGTACTGACATTCTCCGGGCGATCTCTCTTTCCGTTGCCGAAGCAATTGTTTCGCCTCTATACGCATCTCCAGCGTTACATGGTCAGCTCGGACGTTTTTTTGCCGCGCGTGTCGGGACGACAGGCAGTCTTCCGCGCGGAAAAGCACGCCTATGAAACGGAATTCGGTTTTCTGTCGGCGTCGGATATTTCCGTCGTAGCCGGAAGGGGGCGCCTTCCCCGGGCAGGCGACGTCGTTTTCGTTGCGCTCGCTTCGAGACGTTCGCCGGAGGATTGGGCGCACGCGCTCGTTTTTCGCGCGGGGGAAAAAACGGAGAAGATTTACGCGCATTTGAAGGCGTTCCATGCGGGGAATCCCAAGCGGTTCCTGCCGAACGCTTATATGCCGCATGCCGTGACGCAGGACGAGGCGGAACGAGAATTCCGTCGTTGTTTTCCAATCACGATATTCGATATGGAAATGAATTACGAGCGTCCGATTCAGTTCGCGGGACGCCGCCTGACACTGGCGCCGGACGGGACGATCGAGACGGAGACGCTTGACATGTACGTGCGGCAGCGGCCGAAGCTCTCGCGTTATGTGGCGGAGCTGACCCACCTGACGGACGCGTTCCTGCGTGCCAACGGCATCCCCGAGGAAGAAGCGGCGGAAAAAATCTATGCGTTTCTTTCCCGTGAGGGCTGTTTTGCAGGAAACGCGCTCCACAACGACATGATTTCCCTTCGCGGGATGTTCCGGCGTCAGGGCTTTCCGCTCACGGCAATCCATCGCGATATTCTCGATCTGACCATGGCGGTGCGTTTTGACCAGGGCGGCGGAAACGAGCCGTCGCTCCAGTCGTGTATGGAATACGCGGGGCTTTCGTTTGCAGAGGACAAGTTCCATGACGCGGCTTACGATACGGAAGGGGCGGCGCGGCTGTTCCTTCATTATATTCCATCTTTTATCGCGAAGTACGGAAGAGCGCCGCTGGCGCCGTGGTATTTCTTTGAGCCCGTGCGTGAAAAAGAGGAACTGGATCTGCTGTACGCAGAGACATACAGGAAACCGCCGGGAGCGAAAAAAGGGGCAAAGGAGGGGGAAAACAGTGGACGGGACGGAAGCACGGGATGATGCTTCACAATGGCGCTTTTGGGTCAGCGACTATGAGGCGATTCTTGGCGTGACGATCGTTTTGGTGGTAATCGGCTCGCTCAATATTTTCAGCTCCAGCTTCGTTGTTGCCGGCACGCATTACGACGATCCCTATTTCTTCATCCGAAAGCAGGGCATCAATCTGGTGGTCGGACTTGTCTGCTTCCTGATCGGCGCCATCGACTATCATAAGCTGGTGATGTGCAGGAAAGTTGCTTTCGGCTTAGTGCTGGCGCTTTTGATTGCCGTCTATTTTGCCGGCGTCGAGGTCAACGGCGCGCAGCGTTGGCTTTCCATCGGCGGCTTCCAGCTTCAGCCCGCCGAGCTGGCGAAGCCTACGGCGATTTTCCTGGAAGCGTATTATATTTCGTGGCGCGTGCAGCATGGGATGCGGTGCAACCTTTTACACGACGAGATTTACATGATCGTGGCGATGGCCGCGCTTGTGCAGGTCGAGCCGGATATGGGAACGGCGATGATCATTCTGGGCATCCCGCTGTTCATGCTGTTTTGCTCGAACATGAAGAAATCGACAAAGATGAAATTGCTTCTCGGCGGCTTGGCAGGGGGCGCAATCCTTTGCGTAGCGCAGCCGTATCGCTTGCAGCGCGTCCGTGCGCTTCTTGATCCGTGGATGGATGCGCAGGGCGCGGGCTATCAAAGCGTGCAGTCGCTCCAGGCCATTGGTTCGGGAGGGCTTTTCGGCATGGGCATGGGTGCGGGCATCAGCAAATACCATTATTTGCCGGAGGCGCATACGGATTTCGCGTTCTCGGTCTGGTGCCAGGAAATGGGCTTTATCGGGGCGTTTGTCGTGCTGGTGTTGTTCGTGATGCTTGCTTATCATGGCGTGCGGATCTCGGCCCGCGCGAAGGACGCGCTGGGACAGATGCTCGCTTTTGGCATGACGATGCTTCTGGTGGGGCAGGCCGCCATCAATCTGCTGATGATTTCCGGCTGCCTGCCTGTCGTCGGCGTTCCGCTGCCGTTTATCAGTTATGGCGGAACATCGTTGTTTGTCAGTATGTTCGTGGTCGGCGTCCTGTTCAATATCGGTCTCAGGAACGCCAAAGAAGCAAAAGCCGAAAAAAGCGCGCGGCCGAAAGCGCAGGACTTCGTAAGGCCCCGGCTGCGGCGCGTGAAATAGCAATACGAAGGAGATCCGATTTTTCATGATCGTTTATACGGTGGAGCCGGGCGGCAGATATGTGACGACGGCGGAAGGATTCGCGCTGCATCCGGGGGAAAAGCGCGGAGTCTATGTGAACCTGACAAACCAATGTACCTGCGCGTGTACGTTTTGTCTGCGTTCGTTGAAGGAGATGGCGGAGGAACACTCGCTGTGGCTGAAAAGTGAGCCGTCGGAGCAGGAAGTGATCGGAGAACTTTCCGCGCTGCCCTGGGAACGGGTTGAGGAAATCGTTTTCTGCGGGTTCGGCGAGCCGACGATGCGTCTTGAAGTGTTGACGGGGCTGCTTCGCTGGCTGCGAGCGGAACATCCGGAAATTAAGACGCGGCTCAATACCAATGGGCTGTCGGACCTTTTCCACGGGCGGGATACGGCGCCGGATTTTGACGGGCTGCTTGATACGATCTCGATCAGCCTGAACGCGTCGAACGCCGAACGGTATCTGGAACTGACGCGCAGCCGGTTCGGAATTCAATCCTTCGAGGCGATGCTGACTTTCGCGGAGCACGCGAAAGCCTATGTGCCGGATGTGGTACTGACGGTCGTGGACCATGTGGAAGATGACGGCGAGATTGAGAAATGCCGCGCGCTTTGCGAGGCGCGTGGGCTGCGTCTTCGCGTGCGCGCCTATGAGGCAAGCTGATTGAGTTTGATGCTGATCTCGGCTGGGGTTTGTGAATCCTTCCTGAGATCGGTACGAAAGTTGAGGTCTTTTGATGAGACATTTGATTATCGTGCGCGGAGGCGGCGAACTGGGTACGGCAGTCGCACACCGGCTGCATCGGTCCGGATATAAAGTTCTGATTCTGGAAAAATCGCGACCGTCCGCGCTTCGGCGTGAACTGTCGTTTTCGGACGCGGCCTACGAGGGGGAAAAAACCGTCGAGCGAGTGACTTGCGTTTGTGCGGAAAACCTGAAGACCGCGCTTTCGTTGACGGCGTCCGGCAAGGTCACGATGCTGGTAGATCCGACCGGGCGTTATGTGCGGAAATTTCCGCCGCATATTCTCGTGAACACTCTCGACGGCAGGGAAGACGAGTCGCGGCGCGAGCTGCCCGCTGTTTTCCGGATCGGCCTGGGCGCTGGCTACTGCGCGATGGAGGATGTGAACTGCGTCATCGAGACTATGCGCGGATATGGTCTCGGGCGCATCATCTATAACGGGCGTTGCCAGATCCGGCAGACGACGGAGGACGCCATAGCGGACGGCGGATTCCTGCGAGCTTCGACGGACGGGATGTTCAAAAGCCCGCATACGATTTCCCATATTTTTCGCGCGGGCGATACCGTTGCCGAGATTTTCAACGACTGGGGACAGACCGTGCCGGTGGTGACGCCGGTGGACGGCGTACTGCGCGGGATCATCCATGACAATTACCGCGTGACTGCGGGAATGGCTGTTGCCGAGATCGATTCGCGCATCGAGCCGGCAAACTGCTGCCTGATCTCCGACAAGGCGCGCTGCATTGCCGGCTCCGTGCTGGAAGCGGTCATGGCATTTGAAACCGGCAGGCAGCCGTAAATTGACTCCCTCTATGCGGGAGGCGCGACGCAGGGATTTTTCAGGACAAATAAAGAAGAAACCGAGGGGCGAAGATGCTTTCCCTCGGTTTCTTTTTTGTGGGCTTTATTATTTTTTCCTCGCGTCGATGGCGCCAAGGAGACTTCTGTATTCCTTCAGGAAGGGCTCATGTTTCTTCATGATTTCATCGATTCGGTCGTCGCGGGCGGCAAATTCCAGCTCTTTTGCGTGTTCGGAGAGATTCAGCGCGCCGATGGTCAGCGCGTTGCCCTTCAGCGAATGGACAACGATGCGGTAGTTTTCCCAATCCTGCGCGCGGAAAAAGGTTTCCAGCGGCTTCGTCTTTTCGTTTTTGCGGAAGGTGGCGAGCATTTTATCCAGGAATGCGCGGTTGCCCATGCAGTATTTCAGCGCGCTTTCTTCGTCGATAGCGGCTTTGAGAGCGTCGGCTGCCTGCGTCGGCGCAGAAACCGACACAGCGGGCTCTTTCGACGTCTCCTCTATCGGCTGGATCAGCCGTGAGGGAAGGAACTGACGCAAAATGTATTCCATGCTCTTCGGCGCGATCGGTTTCGCCAAAAAAGCCTGAAAGCCAAATTTCCGGTATTCCGCGGCCGCGCCGGAAAGCGCGTTTGCCGTCAGCGCGACGATGGGGATTTCCTCTCCCCCTTTCATCAGGCGAATGCGGCGCATGGCCTCCACGCCGTCCATGGTCGGCATCATGTGATCCATGAAGATGATGTCGAAGGTGTCTTCAGCGAAGCGTTCAAGCGCGTCCGGCCCGCTCATGGCCTTGACGACGGTAATCTGGTAAGGTTCCAGGATTCCTTCCGCCACGTCAAGATTCATCTCGTTATCGTCGACGACGAGCGCCCGCGCCTGTGGTGCGCAGAATGTCGCCTGGAACGCGGTTCCTGCCTGTTCCAACGGAGACATCGGCGCGTCGCTGAGCTTTTGCCAGCCTTCCACAGCGCTGACAACGTCGAAATGGAATGTCGTGCCCTTGCCGTATTCGCTTTCGACGCGGATCGAGCCGCCCATCATCTCGATGAGCTGACGGCAGATGGCGAGACCGAGCCCCGTGCCTTCGACGGCCCGGTTGCGTTTTGTATCGACCTGGGTGAAGCTGGAAAAAATGGTTTTAAGGTCTTTCGGCTTGATGCCGATGCCAGTGTCGCTGACTGAACAGAAAAGGCGGCAATGGGACCCGTCAATTTTCTCATGGCGCATGGTCAGCAGGATGGAGCCGCTTTGCGTAAATTTCATCGCGTTGCCCAAGAGGTTGATCAGGATCTGCTTCAGGCGTACCTCGTCGCCGTACAGGCGGTTCGGGATGTTCCCGTCAATCTCGGCCTTGAAGGTCACAGGTTTCGTTTGCAAGCGCGCGTTGATCATGGACGCGACGTCGGAAATCAGATGGGCGATCTGGTATGAGTCGTTGACCAGATCCATCTTGCCCGATTCGATTTTCGAGAAGTCGAGAATGTCGTTGATGATCGAGAGCAGTGTGCGGGACGCCGACTTGATGCGCGTGGCGTGCCGCCTGGCGACTTCGTCGGCGCTGTCGCGAAGGATAAACTCCGACATGCCGACAATCGCGTTCATCGGTGTGCGAATCTCATGGGACATATTCGCGAGGAAATTGCTCTTCGCCTTGTCCGCCGCTTCGGCGCGTTCCATCGCATTGATCACGTCCGTCATATCGACGAACAGGATGTTCAGTCCTGCGATATCGTCCTCTTTCATCATGCACTTGATTGTGATCTGCCAGTCGATTTTCTTGCCTGCGATGACAGTTCGCAGGAGATACGGCGGAACGGGATCCTGCCGGAGCGCCGCTTCGCACTTTTCCAGCAGGATGGAAAGGTCGTCCTCCGGCAGAACACCCGCCAGTACCTCGCGACCCGGAACGCCTCGCCGGAACTCTTCGCGCTCGAAGGAGCTGTTGTAACGGAAGAAAACATCCGAGATCATGACGGTCTGGAGCTGCTCGTCCGTCAGGATCAAAAGGTACGGATAGGTCTTCAAAAGCTGGTTGTTGTAAAAGACCTGCCGCATGCTGTCCTTTTGGATATAGGCCTGCGTGCGCGACGCCTGGTCGTTGGCGATGCGCAGCACCTCGTTATCCTTCTTCAGGCGCTTGATTTCGCGGTTGAGTTTTTTGTTCTCCATTTGGAGGCGTTTCTCCGTGCTTACGATGTCCATCACATCTACCTCGTATGTTCGCTGTCCGCTCTTTTTTATATTACCATGATCGAAAACGTGAAGTTGTGGAAGAGGTTATAGTTTTCTCCGGTCTTGTTGCCCTTCACGGGGCAATATTCGCCGTACGCGTACATGCCGAGGAACGCCATATCGTCCGGCAACCGTCCGCTGTACGCATCCGTTTCCTCACGCGTGTCGCTGGCCAGCGCGAGAAAGCGGGCGCAGCAGGAATGGCAGAGCATCGTCGTGTACTTTCCCTTTGACGCCGCAACTTCGTCGAAAATGACGTCGAAGGCTTGCCTCACCGATTTTTGTACGTCCGTGCGACTGATGATCCCGACGCCCATAATCGATCCCTCCGGCACCGCACCGAGAAACGTGCCTGCGCCGGTTTCCTGGTCCAGCACGGCGAGATTGCGGGCGACCTCGACGCTGTCGCCGTTTTCGCGGTTGATGGTCAGAACGAAGGGGGACAGCAGATAGTCGCCGAGCACGTCCGTCTTGTCCACCGCCATGTCTTCATGCTTCAGCGCATCGAGGAAGGTGCCGTTCCCGAGACGGGCTACCTGATTGTGGCTGGATTTTGTGACTTCGTAAGAGAAATCCGCCCTGTTCTCGACGGAATTGATGGTGACGAACTTCGGCTCGATGGCGCCGGCAATCAGGATCATCAACTGTCCGGTCTGGACTGTCTCGCCGTTGCAGAAAATACGGTAGCCGTTGAAGTTGAAGCCGTCCGCCGCCAGACCGCCGAAAATCGGTATGTTCTTGCCGGAGGCTTCGGAAATCGCGTCCACCACGTCGTCCCCGGACACACGCTGTTCCGCCGGGAACATGCCGCCGTAACTCAGGATCAGTTTCGGCGGGGACGGGAGCGTAGCCGCAAGCGCATTGTAAGTTTGCGCGATTTTGACCTTGTAATTTCCCTGATCCAGCTCTTTCGCCATGTCGGCGGCAAAGAAGCAATCGTCCGCCGTCATCAGCAGGATGAAAATGCCGATTCCGTAGTATCCTTTTTGACCGAGCATGCCCATCGCGGTGCAGCCGACAACCGGGAAATCCCAATGCTCCGCCAATATCGAGCAAAGCTTCGGGAAATCTGTTTCCTCTTCCGCAAAGATCAACGCAAGGGAATGCTTTTTCAGCGGGAATTCCCAGGTTTGCACCAAAAGCTCCGCAACCGCCTCTCTCGTATCGTCTATCTCTTCAGTGTAAAGGACAATGGAGTCCATGTTGCAATTCCTCCCTAGTTGACGTGCTTTCTCAAGAGGTTCCTAAATTGCCATGATCGTGAATGTGAAATTGTGGAAGAAGTTGTGAATCTTGTCCGTCTTGTTGCCGTACATCGGACAAATCTCGCCGTTGCCGTACATGCCCAGGAACGATATGCCCTTCGGCAGGCGCCCCTGGTACGCCTCCGCCTCCGCGTCGGTGTTGCTTGCCATCGCGAGGTAGCGGGCGGCGCAGGAATTGCAAAGCAGCGTGCGGAACCTCGTGCCGGATTTCGAAAGCATGGCCAGCATTTTTTCGAAAGCCTGATTTACGGATTTCTGCACGTCTTTCTGGTTCAGGATGCCGAGCCGCACAATCGCGCCTTCCGGAACGCCCCCGAGAAAGACGCCCGTGCCCGTCTCGAGATTCAGCAGTGAAAGCGTGCGCGTGACCTCGGCGACGTCGCCGTCCCCGAGGTCGATGGACAGTACGAAGGGCGAAAGGAAATAATCCCCGACTACGTACTGCTTGCTGACTTCCATATTCTCCCGTGTCAGCGCTTCGACAAAGGTGCCGTTGCCGAGACGCATGATCTTGTTTCTCTCCGCTTTCGTGACTTTGTACGAGACGTCCGCCCTGTTTTCCACGGAGTTCGTCGATACAAAGACAGGATCGATCGCGCCCGAGATCAGGGCGATGGCCTGTCCGCTCTTTGTCGCGCGGTCGCCGCAGAATACGCGGTAATTGTTGAAATTGAAGCCGTCCGAAGCGACGCTGCCGTATACGGGGACGTCTTTGCCCAGCGCCGTCTCCACAGCGCGGATAACCTCGTCCTCCGGCACGTTCTCTTCACTGGCGACCATACCGCCGTAGGTCAGAACGAGCTTCGGGGGGGCGGGCAGCTCTTTGGAGAGCGATGTGCAAAGCGATGTGATCTCCTTTTCGTAGTTTTCATTGTTCAGATCGGCGGTCATGCCTACGGCAAACTCGCAGTCATCCGCAGAGAGCAGCAATACGGAAATACCCGTCCGCGCGACGCCTTGCTCGGCAAGCAGCATCGCCAGCGTCGTGCAGCCGATGACAGGGAATTTCCAGCGGGAGGCAAGCAACGCATACAGCGCCGGATAGTCGGTCTCTTCCTCGGCGAACAGAACGCCGAGGGTGTTCTTCTTCAGCGCAAAGTTTTCCGCCTGTGCGAAAAGATCCTCTGTCGCCTCGCGGAGATTATCGATTTCCTCTGTGTAAAGAACGATGGAATCCAACGTCGATTTCCTCCTTCCGATAAACAGCCAACATTGGGCATTTTGCTCTTCTCCTTGTCCTGCTATTCCCCTCTATTGCCTCTCATTTTATATTCCGTATCCTCGTCGATCATTTGCAGCATGACTTTCGCGATGGTCGGGTCGAACTGTGTTCCCATGTTTCGCTCGATTTCCTGGCGGACAAGACGCTGGGGCAGCGCTTTCCGGTAAACCCTGTCCGACGACATGGCGTCGTAGCAGTCCGCGACACAGATAATCCGCGCGATTTCCGGGATATCCTCGCCCACCTTGCCGTCGGGATAACCCTTGCCGTCGTAACGTTCATGATGCCAGCGCGCGCCGATGGCGAGATCCGGCATTTCTGAGATCGGTTTTAAGATATCGTACCCTTTTATCGCGTGGCTTTTGATCAGCGCGTATTCCGCTTCGGTCAACTTATCGGGTTTGTTGATGATCTCGTTGGGAATGCCGATTTTCCCAACGTCGTGCAAAAGCGCGATATTGTAAATCTCTGAGAGCTTTGCCGCCGGCTTCCCGAGTCTGTGCGCCAGTTCCCGGGAATACGCCGCCACCCGCATCGAATGGTCCTTGTTATAGGTATCCTTCGCGTCGATGGCGCCCGACAGCGCGTGAATGATTTGCATGGAAAGATTGATGATCCGCCGGTTGCTCTCATGAAAAGCGTGGGTCTTGCGATTGACCTCGTCGTGCAGCGAATCCTGCAAATGCTTGAGCTCCAGGATGCGGCGGATACGCTGCATGGCGACCTGCATGACCAGAGGCTTCGAGAGGAAGTCCATGGCGCCCGCGGCGAACAGAGTCGCTTCCGTGTCCGCTTCGTTGTCGGCAGTCAGGAATACCACCGGCAGGTCTTCACATCCATCGATGTCGCGAATCCGTTGCAAAACTTCCAAGCCGTCCATGCCGGGCATTCGCAGATCGAGCAGCACGAGGCTGGGCTTCTCCTTTTCCAGCTCCGCGAGAGCTTTCGGCCCGGAAGAAACGCAGCGCACGTCGTATCGGATGCCGAACAATGTTTCAATGGCCAGCAGGCTCATCTCGTCGTCGTCCACCGCGAGGATCGTGTCTTTTTCCTGCACGAGCAAAGCCTGCTGCACGGCGGAAAGAAGATTTTCCGGGTACGCGGGTTTTCGGATGAAGTCCAGCGCGCCGAGACGGATTGCCTCCGTCATGTCCGCTCTATGGGATGAAGAGGTCAGGAAAATTGTCCGGATATTGCTGATCTCCGGAATCTCCCGAATCTCCGCCAGCGTCTCGATGCCGCTCATGTCATCCATCACAATGTCCAGCAACATGAGGTCAAAAGACTCCTGCTGCAAACATTCGATGGCCTTTTCGCCGCTGGTCGCCGTCGTGACGTCGTAGTGCATTTCCGACAGCACCATTTCAGTCATCATCAGACTGATTTCGTTGTCATCCACCAAAAGTATTTTTGCCATACGCTCACCTTTCTCGCGTTGGGAGTGGTTCAATATTTATTTTAATGAAGTGAGTTCTTGCCCTTGATTATATCATGCAAAGAATTTTCACTCAATATCCATCATATTTTAAGGCGTATTTAATTTGTTTCTGTTATACTTATCTCATAAGGAGGTTTTGCAAATGAATAAAAAATGGATTATGGCAATGGCGGCAAGCGGCGTTCTTTTCGGCGCGTGCCTTTTCGGTGTCACAGGAGAAGCGGCGGAAGCAGAGGGCGGTCATCACGGTGCTCATCCGATGGGGCAGCACCATATGCAGCGGGAGCCATGGCGCATGAATGACAAGGACGCTGCCGCCCGCGCGGCGGAAATGTTCGGTGTGGACGAATCGGAGGTTGCGGCTTATCTCGCCGAAAATCCCCGCGCGTTTCGTGACATCTTCCCCTGCTCGATGCTGGCGCGCACCAGCGGACATTCCTTTGCCGAGGTCATGGCGATTTATGAGGAGCAGGGCGATTGGCGCGCTGTCGGCGAGTCGCTGGGCGTCACGCGGGAAATGATCCATGAGACGATGGGCGAGCTGATGGCGTCCCGTCTCGCCGACGACAAGACGAACCTGACGCCGGAGGAAGCGCGCGAGCTGCTTCGCGAGGGCTATCATCCGAGAGACGTGCGCGCGGCGGGGATTCTCGGCAAAGCCGCGAACAAGAGCGCCGTTGACATTCTCGCGATGAAGAAAATCAACAACGGCTGGGACGACGTGGCGAAAGAGCTCGGCCTCGACGCTTCCGTATTGCGCGAAGCCTTCCGCCCCGGCTGGATGATGGGCGGACCGGGCATGGGACGTCCCGGAATGAGA
>CAMVIO010000020.1 GCA_947167555.1 uncultured Selenomonadales bacterium | reverse complement strand
AACTCGGCGGCTTTCGCCGTGCTTTCTGTGGCGACCAGCTTTGCTTTCGGAAAATGAGATTTCAGGTATTGACGACATTGCGCCAACGGCTGCGGATGCGAATAGATCGTGCGGATTTCCGCGTCGGCTTTTTTTGCCATCAGCTGATTGTGGATGTCCCAGATCAATTCCTTCTCAATAGCGAGATCGTCCATTTGCGCCAGCGTGTCCATCGTCACATTGACCGCACCCTCCAGAGAGTTTTCCACCGGAACGACGCAAACGTCCACTTCGCCGTCGGCGGCAGCCTGCATCACCGAGAAAATGTCCGGGTACGGGCGGAGCTCCGCGCCGCCTTCCATCTTTTCCGCGAGGAACATGGCCGCCGCTTCGCTGTGCGTACCGCTGGGCCCTAAGAATCCCAAAGTCTGCAATTTATCCCTCCTCACAAAAAAAGCACCCCGTCCGTAAAGGACGAGATGCTCTCGCGTTACCACCTTATTTGCCCGTTGCAACGGGCCGCTCTGTTCCGACGGACTGTCTAAGACAATCGATCGGCCTCTCCCTGTAACGGCGGAGACCCCGGCATCGCCTATGTCGCAGACGCGCTTTCAGCGAGCGGCTCGCAGGGGAACTTCCTCCGCGCGTCCCCGGCCGGTTTCCAGCTCCCCCGGCTCTCTGTACGCTTTCGCGCGGCGTACTTTTCCTGTTCATAGCCTTTTGCATTTATGATTGCTTATCATAGCATGAAGAAAAAAGATATGCAAGCCTCGGAAAAAATTTTTCGTCAAAATGTTTCACGTGAAACAAACGAACATAACCTGAAAAATAAATGAAAGTTTATCTCTTTGGGTTAAATGTGAATCTATTATGTATTATTTTATATACTTTTTATATAAAAATTTGCATAAAACTATTGAATTGCCCATCGTGCGGTGTTATGATTAAAAAAGTGCTATAAAGATAGGAGCGTATGGCAATGCTGAAATTTTATACGAAACGCTGCAAGGGCTGCGGCATTTGCGCGTATTTTTGCCCACGCGGCGTGCTTGAGATTACGGAGCTGAACAAGTCCGCCATCAAGGAAGGCAAAGAAAACGATTGTATTTCCTGCGGACAGTGCGAGATGCGCTGCCCGGACTATGCGATTTTCGTGAAAAAGGAGGGAGCGTGATGAGCCGCGTTCTTCTTTTGCAAGGCAACCAAGCCGTGGTCGAAGGCGCAATCGCGGCGGGCGTCCGCTTTTACGGCGGCTATCCGATCACGCCGTCCACGGAGATTGCCGAGGGCATGGCAAAGCGTCTGCCGCAGGTCGGCGGAAAATTCATGCAGACCGAGGACGAGCTGGCGGGCATCGGTACGGTGCTCGGCGCCTCGCTGGGCGGCGCAAAGGCGATGACCGCGACTTCGGGACCGGGCTTTTCGTTGAAGCAGGAAATGATCGGCATGGCATGCAGCGCGGAAATTCCCTGCGTGATTGTGGATGTGCAGCGCGTCGGTCCGGCCACCGGACAGCCGACTTCGCCGTCCCAGGGCGATGTGATGCAGACGCGTTGGGGTACGCACGGCGATCATTGGCTGATCGTGGTGTCGCCGTCCAGCGTGCCCGAATGCTTTGATTTGACGCGGCGCGCGGTGGAGCTCAGCGAGAAGTACCGCTGCCCGGTGATCCTCTTGATGGACGAGATCGTCGGCCATATGCGCGAGCGGATCGAGCTGCCCGACAGCTACGAGGGGCTTTCCGTTCCGCGCAGGAAGCAGCCGGACACGCCGCCGAAAAAATATCTGGCTTATGCCGATACCGACGGCTCAAAGGTGCCGGCGATGGCGGATTTCGGCAGCGGTTACCGCTGGCACATGACGGGGCTTGTCCACGATGAGACGGGATTCCCGAAGGGGACGCCCGCCGCGACGAAAAATTCCCAGGATCGGCTGCACATGAAACTCCGCGACCATGAGGACGACATTATACAAGTCGAAAATTACAAGACAGAGGACGCCGACGTCGTCGTAATCGCTTACGGCGGCGCGGCACGCACGGCCTATGACGCCGTGGACATGGCCCGGGACGAGGGCATTCGCGCGGGACTGCTTCGCCCCGTCACGATCTGGCCCTTCGCGGACCGACAGATTCAGTCAGTTGCCAAGAAGACGAAGTGCCTGCTGGTACATGAGCTGAACTGCGGACAATATGTGCGCGAAGTGGGACGCGCGGTGCAGGGCATGGTTCCCGTGCACCTTTACGCGAAATACGATAACGAACCGGCGACGCCGGAGCAGCTGCTCGAGAAGATTCGCGAGTCTGCGGAAAAGATAAGGGGGGCGAAATAAGATGAAAAGCATGGAAGAGCTTGTAGATTTTTATTTCCGCCCGAACCGTCTCCCCCACCTCTGGTGCCCCGGCTGCGGCAACGGCGTCATCCTCGGCGCGCTTTTGAAGGCGATTGACGCAGAAAATCTCGCGAAGGACGACGTGGCGATCATTTCCGGCATCGGCTGCTCCAGCCGCGCGTCCGGCTATGTGGATTTCAACACGGCGAACACGCTGCACGGGCGCGCGCTGCCGATTTCCACGGGACTCAAGATGGCGCGTCCCGACCTGCACGTCATCACGCTGTCGGGCGACGGCGACTGCTCGGCCATCGGCGGCAACCATTTGATTCACGCGGCACGGCGCAATATCGGGCTGACGCTGGTAGTGTTCAACAACAGCATATACGGCATGACCGGCGGCCAGTATTCGCCGCTGACGCCAATGGGCAAGAAAGCGACGACGGCGCCGTACATGACCATCGAGCCGAGCTTTGACATCCTCGATTTGGCAAGAGCGGCGGGTGCGACCTTCACGGCACGAGCCACCACCTACCATGTGCCGATCCTTGTGGACGTGCTTCGCAAGGGCATCCGCCACGAAGGATTCAGCATCATCGAGGTCGTCACCGGTTGTCCGACGAACTACGGGCGGCAAAACCATCTCGGCGCTCCGGCAAAGATGATGGAATGGCAGAAGGATCACGGCGTAATGAAAGCGGCGTGGGACAAGATGGATGAAGCGGCGCGCGAAGGGAAATTCCCAATCGGCGTATTGTCCGAGCGCACGGATCTGAAAGAATATACGAAGGCTTACGACGAGGTCATTGCCCGCGCCCAGGCTTCCGTGAAGGAGGAAACGGCATGAAACAGAATTTTCGTTTTTCCGGCACGGGCGGGCAGGGGCTGATCACCGCCGGTATCATTCTCGCCGAAGCCGCGCTCTTGGACGGGCTGCTTGCGGTGCAGTCCCAGTCTTACGGCCCGGAGGCCCGCGGCGGTTCGTCGAAGGCTGAGGTCATCATTTCCGACAAGCCGATTCGCTTCGGCCGCGTCACCCATCCGGACACTTTGCTCGTCATGAGCCAGGAGGCGGCGGACAAGTTTTCCGGCGACTGCGACGCGTCGAGCCTGATCATCACGGACAGCCTGTTTGTCAAGGATGTCCAGGCCAAGGACGCGCGCCGCGTCGATCTCCCTATCACCCATACTGCCCGCGAGGTCTGCGGCAAGCCGCTCTTCGCGAATATCGTGGCTCTCGGCGCCGTCGTCGCACTCACGAAGTGCGTAACGACGGAGTCCTTGGAACGCGCCGTGCTGGACCGCGTACCGAAGGGCACGGAGGACGCGAACAAAAAAGCGTTGGCGGCGGGCTATGATATAGCGAAAAAAGCGGCAAAATAATGAGAAAAAAGTTTCATTTTGGGACTTGTCAATACATTTTTCTCCCTATATAATACACATAAGGATTTAGGATAGGCATTTTATCTAAAAATGTCTGAGGGTACGGGCGTATGATGCCATAGCCCACAAGGATGAAAGCGGGGGAACTACAATGACTATCGGAGGAGTATCAGGAGGAAGCGGTTTCCTGCAGGTCAACCAAATGGTGAGCCGCCTCGGCGAGGAAAAGGCCGCGATGTACATGGAGCGGTCAAAGTCCCACTATGAGGTCTCGAACTTCGGCAATGAGACGAAGCTCGGCACCAGCGCGTTCCAGCGGAACAATGACAAGGTACTGAACACCGGCGAACAAAAGACTTCGATGTTGATGGGACGGGTTCATGCGGTCACAGACGTGTCGAACTTCGGCAACGAGACGAAATTCGGCAAGAGCGAGTTCCAGCGGGACAACAAGCAGGTGCTGACCACCGGCGAGCAAAAAACGTCGATGCTGACCGCACGCAGGAAAGCCATCACGGACGTCTCGAACTTCGGCAATGAGACAAAGTTCGGGCGCAGCGAGTTCCAGCGGGAAAACAGGCAGGTGCTGAACACCGGCGAGCAGAAGACGTCGATGCTTTCCGGGCGCGGGCGCGCGATTACGGACGTATCGAACTTCGGCAACGAGGTCAAGATCGGCAAGGGCAAGTTCCAGAATCTGCAAGCCCAAGTGACGCAGAACGGTGAGTCGAGCGTCGCCGCCGCGATGCAGTCGGCGAAGCAGGCCTACAACCAAGGTCGTACCCCGCTCGGGAACGGCGTCGATATGAGCGCCGGCTGAGATTCAGATTTTTATCCCCCGGATCGCAAATCGGTCCGGGGGATTTTTATTGTACAAAACGGTTGCGCGGATTGACGCTTGTGATATAATGAATGCAGTTTGATTAAAGAAAAGGGACGAGGGATTTATGGTACGGAAGCTCCTGTTGCCGGTTGCGACGGCAATGTTTTGGATCATGGCATGTGCTTTGTGCTTTGCTGAGCCAATCGACTTTTCGGATATGGACTTGCGGTTTGTCGACGCGCAGGGAAGCACCGGGTATTATGTCGATATGAACTCGGTGCAGATCAAGAATATGAATGAAGCGACGGCGCGCGTCGAAATCGTGAAGGCGGATTCGAACTGCCTGTATCTCTACACGATTGCCTTTGACCGGGGAAAGAAGACTTACCAGATCCTGGATTCCATCGTCGCTGCTTACGACACGAAAGAGAAGACCGGAGGTTCCAGCCAGCCGCTGAAGGCGCAAAGCTATGCGAAAGGCTCGGCGATGGAGACAGTCGCGGAATATATCTATTCGCCGCAGCTTTGACGCTGCGGCTTTTTTGTAGTCAAGAACTGCAGAGAGGAGGCGGCGCGATGAGCGAAGCGAAGCGGCAACAGTTAATCGGGAAAGCGGAGCAAACGCATCGTCTGACGGAAGCGGAGCTCGCCGCGCTGCTTGCTGACGACGGCGCGGACGATGCAATGGCGGAGGCCGCGGACCGTGTACGCCGCGCTTACGTCGGCGACGAAGTGCATTTGCGCGGGCTGATCGAGTTTTCAAGCTATTGCCGACAAAACTGCCTGTATTGCGGCCTTCGCCGCGACAACGGGAACGTGCAGCGCTATCGGCTCACACAGGAGGAAATCGTCGCTCTGGCGGAAAAAGCGAAAGCGGCAGGATACCCCACCGTGGTCATGCAGTCGGGAGAGGACGCGTGGTTCACGGCGGAACGGCTGGCGGAAATCGTGCGCGACGTGAAACGGCTCGGGCTGACGGTGACGCTTTCCGTCGGCGAAAGAACGACGGACGAATACCGTATTTTGCGCGAAGCCGGAGCGGATCGCTTCCTTCTCCGTATCGAGACGACGGACCGCAAGATTTACGAGCGGCTCGATCCGGGCATGTCGTATGAGAATCGGCTGCGCTGCCTTTCGGATTTGAAGCGTCTCAGCTACGAGGTGGGCACAGGCTGCCTTATCGGACTGCCGGGACAGACGACGGAGATGTTGGCAAGGGATATCCTGTTTTTCCAATCCATCGACGCGGACATGGTGGGCATCGGCCCGCTGGTCCCGAACGGCGACACGCCGCTGGGCAACGAGCCGCCCGGCGATATGCGGCTTGTGCGCCGCATGGTCTCGGCGATCCGTCTGCTGCTGCCGGAAGCGAATATCCCGGCGACGACGGCGATGGAAACGCTGCAGCCGGGCGCGCGGGAGCTGATGCTCCGCTCCGGCGCCAACGTGATGATGCCGAACGTCACCGAGGGCGAGGCGCGGCAAAAATATGCGCTGTATCCGGGCAAGGCATGTGTCGCCGACACGCCGGATCATTGCCGGGCCTGTATGGAAGGGCGCATCCGTGCCATGGGGCGCACCGTCGGGCAAGGCGCGGGCGGACGCCGGCGCAGCAAGATTTCTATTCTTTGAAGGAGCGAACAACAGATATGCAGGTTTCGGTTCTTGCCAGCGGGAGCAAGGGAAACGCGATTTTCATAGAGATGGACGGAACGCGCCTCCTCGTGGACGCGGGCGTCGGCGTCCGGCGTGTGGCGCGGGCGCTCGGTGAGCTTTCGGTCCCGCTGGAGTCACTGGACGCGATTTTCATCACTCATGAGCACAGCGACCATGTGAAGGGCCTGGAGACCATCCTGAAACATACCGGCGCGCCGGTCTACGCGAGACCGGGCACGCTCCGGGCGATGACGTCGGACGTTCTGCCGGAGGATCGTCTGTTCGCGATTCACGACGCGATGGACGTCGGGCCGCTTCGGGTCTCGGCCTTCGATATCCCCCACGACGCCGCCGATCCCGTCGGCTACGAGATCGCGGGCAGCCGGAAATGCACGGTGGCCACCGATCTCGGTTATGTGACGGATACGGTGCGGTCGGCGATGGAAGGCGCGGACGTCCTCGTCTTCGAGTCGAACCATGACCGCCAAATGCTTCGGCAGGGGCCGTATCCGTGGCCGCTCAAGCAGCGCATTCTTGGGAACCGCGGCCATCTGGCAAACGACGAAGCGGGGCGAGCGCTGGCAAACCTGAAATCGAGACCGAAAAAAATCATCCTCGCGCATTTGAGCGAGACGAACAACCGCCCTTCCATTGCCGAGGAAACGGTCAGCCGTGCTTTCGCGGAGATTGGCGTTACGCCGCTGCCGCTGGCGGTCGCGCTGCAGGACGAAATGGTAACGGCGTGAATATCCGTTCCCGATAAAAATCCCCTATTCCTTGATGAACAAGTTCACAAGGGATAGGGGATTTGATTTATCCTATATTTATCGTGCCTTCACGGCCGCGAACAGCCTGAGCTCTTTACCCTCCTTGAACGGCGCGATCCTGAGCTCGACGGGTTTGGGCGCGCCGTCGATCATGATGCGGTATTGGATAGTAAAGTGTCCCTGACTCCGGATATCCCGCATGATGTTTTCTTTGGAAAAACGTCGCAGGAACTCGGATTGATCATCGGGACATAAAACCTTCGGGACATTCTCGATCGACTGCCCGAAGAAATCGTTGCCGTCTTTCGGTGTTCCAAGAGTTGCGTACGAACGCGTATATTCCAGGAAATAGCCTGTCTCGGGATTGACCGTAAATAGGCTCAGATAGCCGTCAGAGATTGCCATGACCCTGACCAGCATCGCACGCTCGTTTTGCAGCCTCTCATTGTGTTCTTTCTGTTTCATCTGGGCGTCGATGATGCTGATGCCCAGGATGATCTTGCTGCTGCCCGGCTGCATCCGGGTAACCTTCATGTTGACATATACCGGGACGCCGGTATCCACCAGACGGTAAGTCACCGTGAAGACGCCCTGCTCGTCCAGCGCCTTGACAATCTGCTCCTTGGAGAACGCAGCAAAGAAGATTTCCCGATCTTCCTCGTAAATACGGTGAGCATCCTTCCTGCTCGACTCAAAGAAGTCCTCGCCGTGCCGTTCCACCGCCATATCCTGCCCGCCGACCAAAGAGCTGTACTCAACAAATTTATCCGTTTCCAGATCTACGACGTAGATATTGTAATAGTCAGCGGCCAGCGCTCTTGCGATATCCACATAGGTCGCTTCTTCGTTCGGGTCGGAAATAAACAGCACAGCCACGGCCACAGCGATGCTCCCCGTGACCGGGTTCACGCCGACCCTCCGGGCAAAGGAATGCACAATGGAGCCGTCCGGCATCTTTTCGTCAAACAAAGAACGGAGTCCTTGCTCGCAGCACGTCTGTATGACGTTGTGCATGAAGCCGCCCGCATGCTTCGCGAAAGACGATCCCTCACTGGACAGGTCGAAATGGAAGAACCGCTTGACGAATTTCCGGTAGGACGGATTGCTCCTCACGAAACGCGCGACGTCTCCCTTGACCTCAAGGATTCCGATCGGCAGCGTATTGAACGCATTGTGGAAAGCTTCCTCTTCTTCTGCCGCGATTGCGGAAAAGTCGTAAAGATTGATACGGCCGATGGATTCATAATAGGAAGATTCCTCAGGATTTTCGTATCCGTCCGGCCAATGTTTTTTCTGCCATTCCAGCACCTGGGCGAAGGGAAGCGGCTTGCTGAAATAATAGCCTTGCAGCTTGGAGCAGCCGTTTTCCTGCAGAAAGCGCACTTGTTCCTCGGTCTCCACGCCTTCGCAGATGGTTTCCACGCCCAGAGCGATGGCCATTTTTATCAGCTCGGACAACAGGACCCTGCCGTTACGGCCCTCGTCCAGCTTCCGCATAAAGCCCATATCGAATTTGAGCAGATCGAATCTGATGCTCCGAAAAACGTCGAGCGAGGAATAACCGCTGCCGAAGTCGTCCATCCATACAGGGAATCCGAGAGCCTGAAAGCGCTCGATCTGCGTCTTCATGAAATCGAAGTCGCTCCCCACCACGCTTTCCGTGATCTCGACGCTGATCCTGTCGCGGCTGACTCCCGCCGCGTCAACGCGCTTCCTGACTTCTTCCACGATATCGCAGGCGTCGAAGTCGGACCGTGACAGGTTGATGGAATGCGGGACGATATACAGCCCCTCCGCTTCCTTTGTCCTGATGTCCTCAAGAACACGTTCCAGCACATATAAATCCAGCTTGTATATGATTCCCGCGTCTTCCAGATACGGGATGAAATCCATCGGAGGCAGGAATCCTTTGACCGGATCGATCCATCGCGCCAGCGCTTCCTCGTCGCAGGCCTTGCCGTTTAAAGCTCTTATGATCGGCTGGTAATAAACCTGAATCCACTTTTCCTCGATTGCCCGGTCAAAATTTTCGAGGATGTACTGCTGCTTTTCGAAATCGTCCCGCAGTTCCCGATCATAGTAATTGTAGTTTGAGAGATATGTTCCCTTGATGGCGTCGCAGGCTATCTTTGCCCGGTCAAAGGCCGTGCTGACCGGAACATCCTCGATCTGGCCCGGATAGACGCCGACGCAAAGAGGAACCTGCTTTCCCGCATTCATCTCCCGCCATTCCGCAAACAGCCGGTCGAGAGTCTCCTTGAGCCCTTTTTCATTTGCAAGCACAGCAAAATGATTGGCCCCGATATGGCAGCAGTTTTCGTTGTGGAACACGCTGCTCAGCAGTTTTGCGAGAGAACGCAGCAGGCGATCCCCCTCCACGAAGCCGTACTTCTGGTTGTAATTCTTCATCCCGCGAAGATTGATAAACAAGAGCGCGGGGTCTCCCCCCTGCTCTCGTATCGCGCTGCTTCCGACCTCGGCCAGCTCGAAGAAATACATCATGCTGGGAAGCCCCGTCAGATAGTCGTACCGGTTCGCTTGCAGGATGCTCTCTTCATGGAGCGCGTTGCGCATGAGCCGGTTGAGCTCCGAGCCTCTCCCTTCCTTGTATTCTCCTTCCTCCATATACCAGATATGGGCAACCTGAACGCCTGTTTCGGTAATTACATGCTCGCCGACCGCATGGACGATCATGTATTCCTTGCTTCCCGGAATCCTTGTCCGATAAATCACATCATACCGGCCGTCCTTGGCGGCGGCAAATTGCACGGCCGCATTGCCAAGGCGCGCGACGTCGTCCGGATGGACCTCCCTGTACATATCGTGATCCATGTCATGATACGCCTTCGCGCGGTCCTCATATCCGAACAATTTGCAAAAACCGTCCGAAAGAACGAGTGTGACGACCTTCCTGTTCCAATACTGATAGACGGCAAAAGGCTGCTTCAAGCCTTCCATGAAGGCTTTCTGTTCCTTCGTGAATTCGTATCTTTCCATGCCAAAACGCCGCCCTCTCCTGTATTTCCCGAGTCCGTTCCCGCAACTGTCTATAAAAAGAATAATTCGCCATAGGTTATTTTTTTCCTGCTTGGACTGTTTTTCTGTTTCGGCACATTCGGCGAACGAGAAGGAATAAAGTGTTTAGAAGCAAAACATATTAAAAGCCTATTAAAAAAACGGAAAACAGGGTGTATTTTCCCTGCTTTTGTGATATGATAAAAACAGAAAGCCGCATGAAATAAGGGATTCATATATTAATTAATTCAAAGGGTGGAAGGATATGTTCTTGATGGATTTATGGAAAAAATATCGCAAGACCGTGGTGGCGATGAGCGTGGCGGGAGCGGTGCTGGCCGCCGGCTGCGGCGGAGTGCTGGCGGACAATACGTCCTCGGGGACGATGCCGGAGACTTCCCGGCCCGCGTCTTCGTCGGGAGCGCTTTCGGACGCGCGCAACACGCCCGCCGTCCGCGTCGCGAAATCCGTCGGCCCTGCGGTGGTCGGCATCACGAACCGCGCCGTGGCGCGGGACTGGTTCAACCATCAGTTCGAGTATGAGCAGGGCGTCGGCTCCGGCGTAATCTTCCGCGAGGACGGATATATTGTCACGAATAATCATGTCGTGGCAGGCGCGCGGGAGATCATGGTCTCGCTTTCCGACGGGCGCAGCGTCAAGGGCAAGCTCGTCGGCGCGGACGAGCTGACCGACATCGCGATTGTCAAGATTGACGGCGACGGGTTCCCGACGGCGGCCTTCGGCAATTCCGACGACATCGTAGTCGGCGAGCCGGCCATTGCCATCGGCAATCCGATGGGACTGGAATTCCAGGGCAGCGTGACCGTCGGCGTCATCAGCGCGCTGAACCGCACGCTCGATATTTCCGAGCGTCATCTGAAACTGATCCAGACCGACGCCGCCATCAGCCCCGGTAATTCCGGCGGCGCGCTGGCGAACGCGGACGGTCTCGTGATCGGCATCAACAGCGCGAAGATTGCCGCGAACGGCGTCGAGGGCATGGGCTTCGCGATCCCGATCAACGCGGTACGCGACATCGTCGACCAGATCATGGATCACGGCCGCGTGATTCGTCCGTATCTCGGCGTCGGCGTCTATGACAAGGAAACGGCGGCACGGGCCGGGTATCAACTCAATGTGGACGCTGGCGTCTATGTGCAGAATGTCACGCTGAACGGTCCCGCGGGCAAGGCGGGCATCCAGCGCGGCGACGTGATCCTCTCCGTCGGCGGAGAGAAAACGAATACTGTCGGCGAGCTCCGCGCCGCGATCACCGGCCATCAGGTCGGCGATTCCGTCGAGGTCGTGTTCATGCGGGGCAACGACAAGATCACCGTCACCGCCGTGCTGGAAGCCATCCCGGAGGAATGACGTGAAGATCACGATTCTCGCGGTGGGAAAGCTGAAAGAAAAATATCTGCGCGACGGCGTCGCGGAGTATCTGAAGCGGCTGGCAAGCTTTGCGAAAATCGAATGCATCGAGATAGCCGAGGAAAAAATGCCGGACAATTTTTCCCTTGCGGAAAAGGAAAAGACGCTCGCCCGCGAGGGTGAGCGTCTTTTGGCAAGAGTGCCTGAGGGCAGCGATCTGATCGTCCTAGACGTCGCGGGCGAAGCGCTTTCCTCCGAGGAGCTTGCCGCGCGTTTGGACGGCTGGATGGTCGGCGGCGTGTCCCATCTGACGTTCCTGATCGGCGGCGCCTTCGGTCTCTCCCCCGCCGTGAGAAAGGCTGCAAAACTCCGCCTTTCCTTTTCGCGCATGACGTTTACCCATCAGATGGTTCGGATGCTGCTGGTAGAGCAGATTTACCGGGCGTTCAAGATCCTGCGCGGGGAAAAATATCATTGGTGAAAGGTGCGATTGACAGCGTGGAACGGCACAGATTACAATTCAAATATATAAACGCAACGACAGGAGGCTTTGCCATGAAAGCGAAACGTCTTTGGAAAAAAATGCGCATGGGGGTTTTGGCTGCCGGGATTTCCGCAGCCCTGCTCGTCCCCTCGCCGTCCGTCGCCGAGGCGAATATCCTCGTCGACGTGATCACCGGCGCCATCGGCGCGACCTCAGCGTACCATACATATCTGGACGGAGTCCTGCGAATGGGCAACGATCCCGTGGTGCAGAAAAAACTGTTTGACCAGGACAGGGGCGAGCGCGGCGTGGACGAGTCGGAAGAAGACGTCGCCATTATCGACGGCGTGATGAACCAGCTCATCGAGCGCGGCTATTACGCGCTGGAGGCCAATTCCCTGCCCTTCCGCTGGAGCATCAACGCCGACGAGTCCTTCAACGCGTCCTGCTCCGCCGCCGACTATATCAGCATCAACAAGGGACTGCTGACCGCGCTGCACGGGGACCGGGACGAGCTGGCGGGGGTCCTCGCCCATGAGATGATCCACGGCCTTCATCAGCATATCGCTTATGACGCCGCGAAACAAGCCGCGATCCAGGTGGGTGCGTCGGCAATCTCCGGCGGAGCGTTGACCGGTCTCCTGTCGGATATCCTGATGAACTATCACACGGCGAAGAATATCACCGCGCCCTCGGAAAAGGACGCCGACGAGTCCGGCTTTTGGCTGATGGCCAGCGCGGGCTTCAATCCCGGCGGCTTCCCCGCGATGATCTACAAAATGCCGGACAGCCACTCGGAATCGATCCTGAACCCCGACGACCACCCCGAGACCTCGAACCGCCTGAAGCGCGGCCTGAAATGGATGAACGAGTACAGCTTCGGCCATGTCGAGGCGAAGGAGGACTCTGTGCTCATCGACGGCCAGCCCTTCCTGACGATGGCGGCAAATGAGGAATACAGCGCAAGGGAGCGCGCCTGCCTCGTGGCTGGCGGCGTCGCCAAGGGATTTCATGACCACGCGATGGTTTCGGCCTGGCATTTCACGAAGCGTCCGGACGGCAGCGTCGATTTCCTGAACGACGGAGACGCGTACCGTCATCTGAAGAGCGCCGTTCATGAGGCAAACCTCGGCGAACGACTGGAAGCTCTGGTCACCGCCGCGTATTCCAAAGACCGCGAAACGGGCAACCGCGAAAAATATTTGGAGAAGGAGCAGGAACGCCGCGAGGACATCGACAAGAAACGGGAAAAAGCGCAGCGCAATACAAAGAATAACATCCAAAGCTACGCGGAAAAGAGCCTGACCTATAACGCCCTCTCCCTTCCCGATCTCGCGATCCACGAGGCCGACCGCCTTTTGGCCTGCGAGCCGGACGACGAGGCAAAGGCCTGGGCGCACGCCGAACGCGGCAGCGCGTTCTATCAGCAGGATATGTATGACACCGCGCTGGTCGAGCTGAATACAGCTGTTTCCCTCGCGCCGAAAGAGGCGCGCACTTATCTCTATCGCGGCTACACCCTCCACGCTGTCGGCGACTATGACGCCGCCCTCGCGGACAGCCAGACCGCAGAAAAACTCGCTCCCGGCGTTTTTGCCGCGAACCTCCGGCTGCAAGGATTGGCCTACGACGCAAAAGGCGAGGACAATCTCGCGATGCAGGCGTTCCAAGCCTATCTTGCAAAAAACCCGAAAGGAGACGTTCCTGAAAAATACGCCGACGCCTTGATGGGAGAATGACGAAAAGGGTCTGCCTTTGGAAGAACAATCTTCCGAAGACAGCCCCTTTTTTATGGTTCCGCCAATATCCCCGCGAGTTCCTCTTCCCCGATGACTTGGGTACCGAGCTCGCGGGCTTTTTTTGCCTTTGTGCTTTGGGAGTCCTTTGACTCGCAGAGCAGATAGTCGGTGTTCTTCGTGACGCTTCCTGTTACCTTGTGGCCTTTCGCTTCGAGCTCCGCCTTGATCTCGTCCCTCGGGCGGCTCAGCTTTCCGGTAATCACGAAGGTCAGCGATTTTCCCGTCGCCGTTTTTTCACCGCTTTCGGCAGGCGGCTCGTAAACCGTCGGTACGATATGTTCGCGAAGGGCGCGGAATGCGTTGGTGAAAGTCGCCCCCTGCAGGATTGCCGCCAATGTCTCGCCGATGCCGTCGATGGCTGTCAGCTCGTCTTTCTTCGTCTCGTCGGACAGCGCGGCAAAAAGCGCGTCCGCCGTATGGTAACGGCGCATCAGAGCGCCGCCGACGGTCAGGCCGACGCCGGGCACGCAGCAGGCGGCGACGAAGTGCGCGAGATCGCAGGAATTTCGCGCCCGCTGTACAGCTTCGTAAAGCGTGGCGGCGGATTTTTCCGCGAAGCCCGGAAGCGTCCGGAAGTCCTCGACGGTCAGCCGGAAAATATCCCAGGGCGCGGCAATCTTCGCGCTGGTTTCGCCCGTCGCTCCCGTCAGTTTCCGCGCGGTCATGACCGATAGCCCGTCGATGGCGAGGAGCCTGCGGCTGCCGAGATAAGCGACAGCCTGGGCCAGCTTCTCGGCGCAGGCGTCGTTCGGGCAGTAAAGCTCAATCTGTTCGTCTTCGGGAATATCGGGGATTGACGTTTCGAGACGGCGGCTGGCCAGCGCCGCGCCGCAGGCGGGGCAGACGGTCGGGCGCGCGAAGGGCGCGGGCGGCGTTTCCTGCCCGAAATTCCTTATGACCTGCGGGATGATCTCGTTGGCTTTCTCCACCAGCACCGCGTCGCCGGGATGCAGCGCAAGGCGGCGGACGTTGGCCCAGTTGTGCAGGCTCGCTTTCGAGACGGTGGTGCCGTCCAGCTCGACCTCGTCGAAAACGGCCACCGGCGTCAGGCTGTCGCGGCCGACCTGCCAGACGATTTCGCGCAGCGCGGTCTTCGCCTGGTCTGGACGGAATTTCACGGCGACGGCGTTGGAATTGTGATGGTTCGTGCCGCCGAACCGCGCGAGGCTGCCCGCCTCGGCGTTCTTGACCACGACGCCGTCAATCGGCACGCCGCCGTGCAAATGCTCTTCATAAAATTTCTCGATGGCCTCAATCTCTTGTTCGACGCTGTCCGCGCCGCCTGCCTGCGCCACCTCGAAAGCGGTCTTCTCGCGGAGCATCGCCAGTTTTTCCGACTCGGCGACGTCGAGCGTAGGAATGTCGTACACCATGTAACGCAGGCGGTCGAGATAGACGCTGCGCTCCTTGTTCCGCAGGATGCCCGCCGCCGCGTTGCGCGGATTTCGGAAAAGCTCCTCCCCCGCCGCTTCGCGCTCGGCGTTTATGGCGGAAAAGGTCTCCACGTCCATGAAAACTTCGCCGCGCACCGCTTCGCCGGTGCGGTTCACGCCCTTCTTCTCATACGCGCGGATGAAAAACGGCAGCACCTCGCCGGTTTTGCCGTCGCCGCGGGTAACGAAAGTGCAGGAGCCGTCGGCCTTCGGATAGGCGACGACGGTCAACCCGTCCAGCTTCGGCTCATGCAGCACGGGCCAAAGGCGGCGCAGCTCGGTTTCCAGCTTGCCTCGTTCCTCGTCGAACTTCACCTTCGCGAGGCTAATGACCGGCACGGTGTGGCGGAACTTCGAGAAGGCCGCCGCCGCCTCTCCCGGCACATAGTCGAGGTCGGCGGCGCCGTATCTCGCGATATAGTCGGCTCTCAGTCTGTCGTATTCGCTGTCCGACAGTACGGGCGCGTCGTCGTTGTAATAGGCGGCGTCCGCCGCCTTGATCGCGGCGAGATGCTCTTCCCGAGTCATCAAAATGCTCCTCCAATGTTTTGCAGCAGACCTTCGCTGAGCTTTCCGAGCCGCTCCTTCGCGGTCATTTCCTCCGCCCAGAATTCGTCCGGCTGCTTTTGGATGCGCACGGCGAGCTTCGCCTTTGCTGCGTCCATAGCTTCCCGCTCCTTCGGCGTAAACGCGACGCCCTTCCGCCGAAGCTTGATCTCCGTCTCCTCCGCCCAGACAGTCAACAGGGAAAGACATTCGGCGCGCTTCGCCGCGATAGTTTCCGGTGTGATCTTCTTTTCCATGACATACCCTCCTGAAAACATTCTTTCTTGGCTTTCTTTATTATTTTATCACGATGCGGGAGCTTGAAAAAGGAAAAATGCTTTTCGTTTACTTATTTTAATTTTGTGGTTGACCAGTAAAACGCATATCGTTATAATAGGAAAGCATCAAGGAAAAAGCGAAGGAGTTTTGGATATGAACGAACAACATTTTTCGGCGCG
>CAMVIO010000019.1 GCA_947167555.1 uncultured Selenomonadales bacterium | reverse complement strand
ACTTATCTCAGACCAAAATTTTAAATGAAAATTTTGACCTGAGATACGCCTGCTTCGCAGGCTACAGCCGCGCTAAAGCGCGTCTGATGTCTCATAAATCGCAGTAAGGATTAAAATCCTAACTGCGATTAGTATAAGGAGGAAAATCGTTGGTTACGAAAGCAGTAAAGAGCAAGGCGAAGAAGACGGCAAGAAAACCTGCCGGCAGGAAACCGGCAGCGGCGGCGGGCAACAAGACGCTGGTCGTCGTGGAGTCGCCGGCGAAGGCCAAGACGATCGAGAAATATCTCGGCAAGGAATATGTCGTGCGTGCTTCGATGGGGCATCTGCGCGATTTGCCGAAGAGCCAGTTCGGCATCGACGTCGAGCATGACTTTGAGCCGAAATATATCAATATCCGCGGCAAGGGCGATTTGATCCGCGCGCTGAAAAAGGACGCGAAGGACGCGGCCCGCATCTATCTCGCGTCCGACCCGGACCGCGAGGGGGAAGCCATCGCGTGGCATCTCGCGCACCTCCTGGAGATCGCGCCGGATGCGGACTGCCGTATTGTGTTCAACGAGATCACGAAGCCGGCAATCCAGGAGGCGATCCGGGAGCCGCGCCGCATCGACAGCGACCGCGTCGACGCGCAGCAGGCGCGACGCATGCTGGATCGCATCGTCGGATACAAGCTGTCGCCGTTGCTTTGGCGCAAGGTGCGAAAAGGACTTTCCGCCGGACGCGTGCAGTCCGTCACCGTAAAGCTGATTTCCGACCGGGAAAAGGAAGTGCAGAGCTTCGTCTCCGAGGAATATTGGTCGGTGGACTTGAAATTCCGCAAGAAACGCTCGCGTCTGTTCACGGCGGAGCTGGCGGCGATCGACGGGAAAAAGCCCGTCCTTTCGGACCGGAAATCGGCCTTCGCGGTCAAGGACGCGCTGGAAAAAGAAAAATTCACGGTCACTGAGGTCAAGCGCCGGGAACGGCAGCGGAAAGCCGCGCCGCCGTTCAACACCAGCAGTCTTCAGCAGGATGCGGCGCGCAGGCTGGGATTCACCTCGCGCAAGACGATGATGCTCGCCCAGCAGCTTTACGAGGGCATCGGGCTCGGCAGGAAAGGACCTGTCGGTCTCATCACTTATATGAGAACGGATTCGACGCGCATTTCCCAGCTTGCGACGGACGAGACCCGCGATTTTGTGAAAGAGCGCTTCGGCACGTCGTATGTTCCGGCGCAGCCGAACGTATACGCTTCCGGCAAGAACGCCCAGGATGCCCATGAGGCGATCCGTCCTACGGACGTTCGCAGGACGCCGGAGGAAGTGGAGCCGTTTTTGACCAGCGATCAACTGAAGCTCTATACGCTGATCTGGCAGCGCTTCGTTGCCTGCCAGATGACGCCCGCCGTTTACGACACGCTGAGCGTGGCCGTCGCGGGCGGCAAAAGGTATGCCTGCCGCGCTGCAGGTTCTGTGCTGAAATTCCCAGGCTTCACCGCCGTCTATGCGGAGTCGGCTGGCAAGAAGGAAAAGGACGTCGTGCTGCCGGAGCTTGCCGTCGGCGACGTGCTCGACCTTGCCGCTATCTCGCCGGAGCAGCATTTCACCGAGCCGCCTCCGCGTTACAATGAAGCTTCGCTCGTCAAGACGCTGGAGGAAAAGGGCATCGGCCGCCCGAGCACTTACGCGCCGATCATCGAGACGATTCTCGCGCGCGGCTACGTCGTGCGCGTCGAGAAGACGTTTCGCCCGACGGAGCTGGGCGAGATCGTCGTCAAGATGCTCGAGGAATATTTCAAGGATATCGTGGACGTGCAGTTTACCGCGACGGTGGAAAACGAGCTGGACGAGATCGCCGAGGGCAAGCGGGGCAAGAACAAGTTCCTGGCGGACTTTTACGGCCCCTTTGAGAAGACGCTGGAAAAAGCGGACGAGGCCATCGGCCATGTGGAGCTTCCCGTCGAGGAGTCCGATGTGATTTGCGAGAATTGCGGGCGCCGCATGGTAATCAAGCAGGGGCGTTACGGGAAGTTCCTTGCCTGCCCCGGATTCCCGGAGTGCCGCAATACGAAGCCGTTCCTGAAGGACACGGGCGCGTTTTGCCCGGAGTGCGGCGGCAGCATCGTCGAGCGGCGCACGCGGCGCGGACGCATTTTCTACGGGTGCAAGAATTACCCGGATTGCGGGTTCGTGACCTGGGATACGCCGGAGGCTGAGCCCTGCAAGACCTGCGGCTCGCTGGTGCTGCGTCACCATTTCAAGAACGGGCGGATGATTCGGTATTGCATCAACGATAACTGCAAGACCCGCGTCGATCACCCAATCAACAAGGAGCTGGAACGCCAGCGCGCCAAAGCGGAAAAAGGCGCGGCTGTCGAAAAGGCGACGGAAAAAAAGAAAGCGCCGTCGACGAAAAAAACGGCAACCGCAAAGAAAAAGACGACGACGAAAAAGAAATAATTTATGGACAGTCCAATGAATATCAGCAAAATGGACCGCGTCATCATTCTAGGCGCGGGCCTGGCGGGCAGTGAGGCGGCCTGGCAGGCGGCAAGACGCGGCGCGCGTGTGACGCTTTACGAGATGCGGCCTGTGGAATCCACGCCCGCGCACAAGACCGGCAGCTTTGCCGAGCTTGTTTGCAGCAACTCGCTGCGGGCGGCAGGGCTGGAAAACGCCGTGGGCGTATTGAAGGAAGAGATGCGCCGTCTCGGCTCGATTGTCATGGAGGCCGCCGACGCGACGCATGTCCCTGCGGGCGGCGCCCTGGCGGTGGACAGGGAAGGCTTCAGCCGTTATATCACCGAGCGCGTGGAAAACCATCCGCTCGTCACTGTACGGCGTGAACGCGTTGACGCCGTGCCGATTGCCGACGACGCCGTGACGATCGTCGCCAGCGGTCCGTTGACGGACGGCGCGCTGGCTGAGGACGTGGCGCGGCTGACGGGCGGCGAGGGACTCTATTTTTACGACGCCGCTGCGCCGATCGTGATGCTGGACTCGGTGGATATGACGCGGGCGTATCGCGCCTCGCGCTATGGCAAGGGCGAGGCGGCTTATATCAACTGCCCGATGACAAAGGAAGAATACGAGGCCTTTTGGGAGGCGCTGGTCAACGCGGAGAAAGCGCCGACTCACGACTTCGAGAAGGAGATTTTCTTCGAGGGCTGCATGCCCGTCGAAGTCATGGCGGCGCGGGGGAAGGATACGCTGCTGTTCGGCCCGATGAAGCCTGTGGGGCTCGAACATCCAGAGACCGGGGAGAGGCCTTATGCCGTCGTGCAGCTTCGGCAGGATGACGCGGCGGGGACGCTTTACAACATCGTCGGGTTCCAGACGCACCTGACATGGCCGGAGCAGCGGCGCGTGCTCGGCATGATCCCGGCGCTGGCAAGAGCGGAATATATGCGGTACGGCGTCATGCACCGCAACACCTTTATCAATTCTCCGCTCGTCCTGCGTCCGACTTTGCAGCTTTCCGACGATCCGCGTATTTTCTTCGCGGGGCAGATGACCGGCGTCGAGGGCTATGTGGAGTCGGCGGCTGCGGGGCTGATGGCGGGCGTGAACGCCGCGCGGCTGCTTTCGGGCTTGCCGTCTGTCGCGTTCCCGCCGGAGACGGCCCACGGCGCGCTCGCGCATTACATCACGACGGCGGAGCCGAAACATTTCCAGCCGATGAACGTGAATTTCGGATTGCTGCCGCCCATTTCGGAGCGCATAAGGGACAAGCGGCTGAAGAAGCAGAAGCTGGCGGAGCGCGCGCTTTCGGTCATTGAGCGCTTCAGGGAATTCCTGGGCAAACATTCATAGAACGGCAGAATTGGAGGAGAGCGTCATGGAACAACGGAACGAATTTCACGCCACAACCATCGTCGCCGTCCGTCACGACGGCAGGACGGCCATCGCCGGGGACGGGCAGGTCACCTTCGGTCAGCATACGGTGATGAAGGCCAACGCGCGTAAAGTGCGCCGCCTTTATCATGACAGCGTGCTGGCGGGCTTTGCCGGTTCGGTGGCCGACGCGTTCACTTTGTTTGAGAAGTTCGAGGCGAAGCTGGAAGAATTCAACGGGAATCTGCTGCGCTCTTCGGTGGAGCTGGCGAAGGAATGGCGCACGGACAAGGTGCTGCGCCGACTGGAAGCGCTGCTGCTCGTTGCCGACGGCGATACGCTTTTGATGATCTCCGGAAACGGCGAGGTTATCGAGCCGGACGGGGATGTGGCGGCCATCGGTTCCGGCGGCTTCTACGCGCTGGCGGCGGCCCGCGCGCTGAAAAAGCACGCCGGTTCCATGAGCGCGGCGGAGATTGCAAAGGAGGCCCTTGAGATCGCCGCCGATATTTGCGTGTTCACGAACCATAATATCAAAGTAGAAGAATTGGATTAAAAGGGAGTTATTTCAGTGCAGATCAATGAACAGACGCCGCGCGAGATCGTGGCGGAGTTGGACAAATATGTCGTCGGCCAGGATCAGGCCAAGCGCGCCGTGGCGCTCGCGCTGCGCAACCGCTGGCGCAGCCGTCAGCTGGACGAGGCGATGCGCGACGACGTGATCCCGAAAAATATCTTGATGATCGGCTCCACCGGCGTCGGAAAGACGGAGATCGCGCGCCGACTGGCGAAGCTGGTCAAGGCGCCCTTCGTCAAGATCGAGGCGACGAAATTCACCGAGGTCGGCTATGTGGGCCGCGACGTGGAATCCATCGTGCGCGAATTGGCGGAAACGGCGGTTCGCATGGTGCGCAAGGAGCGCATGGAAGAGGTGCGCGAGAAGGCGGAGCAGCTTGCGGAAGAAAGAATCCTTGACGCGTTCGTGCCCGAGACGAAGCCCTCGACGAATCCGCTGGGGCGTCTTTTCGGGTCGGCGGACAGCACGGCGGCGAAGGTCTCCGAGGAAGACGCCGAGCCGAAATACAAGGCGGGGCGCGCATGGTGCAAGAAGCGTCTCGACGCCGGCGAGCTGGAAGACGAATTGATCGAGATCGAAGTTGAGGAACAGGGACGCCCGATGGTCGGCATGTTCGCGGGCTCCAGCCTCGAAAGCATGGGCGGCGATCTGCAGGACATGATTTCGGGTCTGATGCCGAAGAAGCACAAGCGGCGCAAAGTGGCGGTCAAGGAAGCGCGAAAGATTTTCGCGCAGGAGGAAGCGGCGAAGCTCGTCGACATGGACGAGGTTTCCGCCGAGGCGATCCAGGCCGCCGAGCGCAGCGGCATCGTGTTCCTCGACGAGATCGACAAGGTCGCGGTCAAGGACGGGCAGACCAGCGGGCACGACGTGTCGCGGGAAGGTGTGCAGCGCGACATCCTGCCGATCGTCGAGGGCTCGACGGTCATGACGAAATACGGCCCGGTCAAGACCGACCATGTGCTTTTCATCGCGGCGGGCGCGTTCCATATGGCGAAGCCCTCCGACCTGATTCCTGAACTGCAGGGCCGCTTCCCGATCCGCGTCGAGCTGGCTTCGCTGAAGGAAGAGGATTTCCGTCGCATCCTCGTCGAGCCGAAGAACGCGCTCCTGAAGCAATACCAGGCGCTCCTCGCCACCGAGGGCGTCGAGCTGACCTTCACCGACGACGCGATCCACCGCATCGCTCAAATGGCGTGCGAGGTCAACGAGCAGACCGAGAACATCGGCGCGCGCCGTCTGCATACGCTGATGGAAAAACTCCTGGAGCAGATTTCCTTCGACGCGCCGGAGCTGGAAGAAAAAAATATCATCATTGACGCCGAATACGTCGAGAAAAAACTTTCGGAAATTACCGAGAGCCGCGACCTCAGCCGGTTCATTCTTTGACGATTGACCCCAAAAATCCGCATGTTTCCAAATTTTCGGAAACGTGCGGATTTTTTCTATGCAGAATTTAAAATATATGATAGAATATAAAATAATTTCTGAATAATAGTGGTGTTTATGCAAAGGAGGATGACCATGGCAACTCTTCTGGAAAAAACAAGGAAAATCAATCGACTGCTGCAGCGGATGGAGAACGTCGAGTACACCGGCGTCGCGCGCGTTCTCTGCAACGTCATCGGCGCGAATGTCTACATCGCGGACAAGGAAGGCGTGATTTCGGGTCATGCCTTTGTCGACGATTTTGAATGCGAATTGATGGTGGATAAAGTCATCAATAAAGGCTGCTTCCCGAAAAAGTATGCGAAATGGTTGCTGAAAATGGACGAGACCTCGCCGAACCTGCGCTCGAAGACAGGCATCTGCGCGTTCACTTCGGACAATACGCCTTGCGGCTTCAACGGAAAGAACACGACCATCGTTCCGATCTACGGCGTGGGCGAGCGGATCGGCACGCTGATCCTGGCGAAATACGATGAGGAATTCACGGACGACGACCTGATCCTTGCGGAATATGGCGCGGCTGTCGTCGGAATGGAAATGCTGCGGGAGCGCACAACGAAGATCGAGTCTGACGCGCGGGAACAGGCTACGGTCCAGATCGCGCTGGCGACGTTGTCCTTCTCGGAGCTCAAAGCCGCGGACGCTATCATCTCGAAACTGGAAGGCACAGAGGGACTCTTGATCGCTTCGAAGGTCGCCGACGAAAACAAGATTACCCGTTCCGTCATCGTCAACGCGCTGCGGAAATTCGAATCGGCGAATATCATCGAGTCCCGTTCGCTGGGCATGAAGGGAACCTATATCAAAGTCCTGAATAAGCATCTGATTGACGAGATCGCGAAACTGAAACGCTGACCAAAAGGGCTACCGGTTGCTTGTTTTGGGATAAAAGCCCTGTTTATTAAAAAATAAGCCAAAAATTTGATTCGAGGGGTATTATCTGACGAAAAAAATGGTAAAATAGAGAAAGCTATATTAATGGAGTAGTATGCTTTCGCGCCGATTATCTTCCCGGTTCTGCCGGGAAGCCTCTCGGGGCGGATTTTGCGTGCGTTTTCTTTTGTTTTATACCAGGTCCTTGATGGAGGGATTTTTATGCTTGACCAGATCATGCGGGCGCCGACGTTCGACTATATGGAGCGCGGCCTTTCCGCCGCGAACCTGAGGCACGAAGTCATTTCGGACAATCTCGCGAACGTCAACACGCCGAATTTCAAGCGGAGCGAGGTCGTCTTTGAGGAGCTTCTGGCGAAGGAACTGTACGGGGATGACGACAAGGGCAAGTTGCAGCTTGTCCGCACCCATGACAGGCATTTGCCCTTCAAGAAATTCGAGCGGGCCGCGGCGCGCGTCGAGAGGGACGATACCACGGTGATGCGCGTGGACAACAACAACGTCGATATTGATATGGAAATGGCGAGCTTGGCGAAGAACCAGCTCTGGTACAATGCGATGGCGCGGTCGCTCGGCGGCCATATTTCCAAGCTGAAGTCCGTCATGCAGGGCGGCGAGAGCTGATAGCGCATTTCTATTCCATCATTGAGGTGATTCGGTATGAGTATGTTCGGGGGAATTGATACGTCGGCGTCCGCTCTTACGGCGGAACGTCTTCGCATGGATGTGATTTCAAACAATCTGGCCAACGCGAATACGACGCGCACGCCGGAGGGCGGCGCTTATCATCGCCGCTACGTCGTGTTCCAGCCTCGCGAATACGACGAGCAGAAGGGCTTTGGCTTTTTCATGGCGCACGCGCTGCACAAGAATCGAAAGAACCGCGATCGCGGGAACGGCGTTCGCGCCGTGCGCATCGAGGAGGATCGTCGGCAGGGGCCCTTGGTTTACGATCCGGGGCATCCAGACGCGAACGCCGAGGGCTATGTGGAGCGGCCGAACGTCAACGCCGTCGCGGAAATGGTCGACTTGATCACGGCTTCCCGCGCCTACGAGGCGAACGTGACCGCCATCAACGCCGCCAAGGCGATGGCGAATCAGGCGCTTGAAATCGGAAGATAAACAGTTGGTTTGATTTCAAACTTCTATTATATATGAGGTGACGTTATGGTAATGGAACCTTTGCAGATGACGCCGGTCAAGATGAGCGCGACGAGCCATCTCGGGGAAACGATTCCCGAACCGGAGGTCAAGACGTTTGGCCAGTATATGATTGACGCGTTGAAACAGACGAACGACTTGCAGAAAAAGTCGGACGCCATGAACGCGGCACTGGCTGCGGGGGAAGTGGAGGACATTTCGCAGGTGGTCATCGCCGGGCAAAAAGCGGAGATCGCCTTGCAGCTTACGATGCAGGTCAGAAACCGGGCCCTTTCCGCCTATCAGGAGCTCATGCGGATGCAGGTATAAGAAGTGCCTGCTTTTTCGTATTGATACTTATCTCAGGCCAAAATTTTCAATAAAATTTTGAACTGAGATACGCCTGCTTCGCAGGCTACATTTGCGCCTGTGGCGCAAATGATGCCTCATGCAGTCGCAGTAAAGATTTAAAAATCTTAACTGCGTCTAGTATGAGTCGAAGGGATGGAAAAGATGGCAGACTGGAAAGAACGGTATCTGCAGCTTTGGAACAAGACGACAAAGCAGCAGCGATACATCGCTCTCGGGGCGGTGGTATTGCTCCTGGCTGCGATTGTCGGCGCCAGCGTTCTCTATGGAAGAAAGCCGGACCTCGTGCCGCTCTTCACGAACATGGAGACGAAGGACGCCGGCGACGTCGTTGCAAAGCTGAATGAGCAGAAAGTTCCATATGAGGTGCAGGAGACCGACGGGGGCGTCACGGTGCTCGTCTCGTCCAAGGACGTGCATACGGTGCGTCTCGATCTCGCCACGCAGGGACTGCCGCGCGGGCACAAGGGCTTCGAGATATTTGACGACAGCAAGCTGGGCGTCACGGAGTTCCAGAACAAGGTCAACTACCTGCAGGCATTGCAAGGCGAACTGACGCGTACCATTGAGCAGATCGCGGCGATTGACCGCGCCCGCGTCCATATCGTGCTTGCGGAGGACAGCCTTTACAAGAAAAACGAGAAACCGGCAACGGCCTCGATCATGCTGAAGCTGAAGCCGGACGCCGAGCTTTCCAAGAAGGAAATCAAGGGCATTGTCAACCTGACGGCGCACAGTATTCAAGGGCTTTTGCCGGAAAATATCACGATCGTAGACGAGCACGGAAAGATATTGAACGACCCCGACGAGGATGAATTCGAAGAAAAAGGCGTCAGCGCGAAGACCATCACGCAGATGGAAATGACGCGCAAGGTCCAGCAGAGGATGCAGAAGGACGTGCAGAGCCTTCTCGACCAAGCGCTGGGCGCCGGACGGGCCTTTGTCCGGGTCAATGTGGAGCTGGATTTCGACCAGAAGCAGATCGACCGGCAGACCTTCACGCCGGTGGTCGAGGATTCCGGCATCATCCGAAGCCAGCAGGACATGAGCGAGAGCTATACCGGCACCTCGAACAATCCGGGCGGGCCCGCGGGCGTGCAGGCGAACGTCCCCGGCTACGTCGCGGAGGCGGAAGTCGCCAACGCGAACTATGAAAAGAAGGAATCGACGAAGAATTACGAGATCAACGAGGAAAAACAAAAAGTCATCGCTTCGCCCGGCTCGATACGGCGCGTCAATATAGCGGTGCTCGTCAACGACGACATCACGCAGGCGCAGCGCGACAGCATCATGCGCGCCGTCTCGTCGTCCGTCGGCTTGAACCGCGAGCGCGGAGACACAGTCTCCGTCGAGCCGCTGCCGTTCAGCACGGAGATCGCGGATCGTCTGGCGGCTGCGGAGCAGGCAGAAATAGATAGGCAGAATCGGATTATGTATGCAGTAATAGCGCTGATTATCTTACTTATTGCTTCCGTCATCGGCTACATTCTCTGGAAGAAGCGCCAGGAGCGCTTGGAGAGAGAAGCTGAGGAGGCGCGGCTCGAAGAAGAAAGGCGGCTGGCGGAATTGGCAAGACAGGAAGAAGAAGAACGGCAGAGACAGGAAGCGGAAGAGGAACGCCTGCGCCAGGAAGAGGAAGCACGGCAGCAGTTCCAGATCCAGCAAGAGTATCGTGCCGCCGCCATCGCGAACAACGAGATTCCCGAGGCGGAACTTACGGAAGAAGAAAAGCAGCTGATCGCCCAGCGAGAAGCAATCGAAAAGCTTATCAATGACAAGCCGGAGGAGGTAGCGCTCCTCGTCAAGACATGGCTTGCGGAGGAGTGATGGACTATGCCTGATATGGATATGTATGATGAACCATTAGAGGATATGTCCAACCAGCAGAAAGCGGCCATCCTCTTCATCACCCTTGGCCCGGAGCTTTCCGCGCCGGTATTCAAGCATCTGAGCGACGACGAGATCGAGCGCATCACGTTGGAAATCGCCAGCCAGAAGCAAGTCACCCCCGCGCAAAAGGCGTATGTCATCAGCGAGTTTTACCAGCTCGCGATGGCGCAGGATTTCCTCTCGACAGGCGGCCTCGAATATGCGCAGGACGTCCTCGAGAAAGCTCTCGGCTCCGAGAAAGCGGCCAGCATACTGAGCCGCCTGACCACGAGCCTTCAGGTCCGGCCTTTCGATTTTCTTCGGAAGACCGACCCTTCCCAGCTTTTGAACTTTATCCAGAACGAGCATCCCCAGACGATTGCGTTGGTCATGGCATACCTCGATTCCGACCAGGCGGCGATGATACTGACCGCGCTGCCCTCGGACAAGCAGGCCGATGTCGCGAAGCGCATCGCCGAGATGGACCGCACTTCGCCGGACGTCATCCGCGAAGTCGAGCGCGTTTTGGAACGCAAGCTTTCCGCTCTCGTCACGCAGGACTTCACGACGGCGGGCGGCGTAAAGGCGATCGTCGAGATTCTGAACCGCGTCGACCGCACTTCGGAAAAGGCCATCATCGAGACCCTCGAAGTCGACAACCCGGAGCTCACCGAGGAAATCAAGAAGCTCATGTTTGTGTTCGAGGATATCGTCATGATCGACGATCGGTCTATCCAGAGAATCTTGCGAGACGTCGACAACAAGGATTTGTCGCTCTCGCTGAAAGCGACGCCGAAGGAAGTCGCCGACAAGGTCTTCAAGAACATGTCCTCCCGTGCGGCGGATATGCTGCGTGAGGAAATCGAGTTCATGGGCCCGGTCAAGATCCGCGACGTCGAGGAAGCGCAGCAGAGAATCGTCAACGTCATCCGCAACCTGGAGGACAAGGGCGAGATCGTTGTCGCACGCGGAAAGGGAGAAGAAATGATTGTCTAAGATCATCAAAGCCTCCGTCAATGACGAGCCGTACATCATCGAGGCTCCGCCGCCTCCCCCGCCGGAGGAGGACGCAAAAAAGAAAAGTCCCGAGGATGAGCATCTTTCCGCAGAGGAAACGATGGGCCTGATTGCGTCGCTGCAGCACAAAAAAGAATCGCTGGAATCAGAAATCTCGACCATGCGGGAAATAGCGATAGCGGAAATGGCCAAAGCCAAAGCGGAGGCGGAAAACGAGATCGCCGAGGCGAAGGCGGAGACGGAAAAAGCCCGCGAAGCCATGATGGCGGAATGTCGCACCTTGAAAAAGGACGCGGAGCACATGCTTTCCAAGGCGAAAACGGATTGCGCGGTCATGCGCGCGGATGCCGAGCAGGAAACGAAGGCGATCTTGGATGACGCCCATGCGCAGGCACGCCATATCATGGAAGACGCCAAAAAGGAAGGGCACGACAAGGGACTCGCCGAAGGGCGCGAAGAAGGCATTCGCCAGATTCGAGAGGAAGAAAAGCAGACCATCCTCGATGCGAACGCGAAAGCGGAAAAAACGCTGGCGGACGCGAAAGAGGAATGCCGCGTATATGTGCAGGGCGCGGAGAACGAGATCGCCACATTGGCAATGGAGATTGCCGACCATGTGCTGCCCCAGCATTTTATCGACGTGCCGACCGTCATCCTGCCATTGGTCCGGAAGGCGCTGATGAAGGTCAAGGACCAAAGCGAGGTGCATATCCGCGTCGCGCCGGAAAGCTATGATCTTGTGTTGATGGGACGTTCGGAGTTTCAGGGGCTGCTTGAGGGGCAGGCACTTCTGGAAGTGCATTCCGACCAAAATCTCAAGGTGGGCGACGTCGTCATTGAGACGCCCAACGGCAATGTGGACGCGCGGCTTTCGACGCAGCTCGAGTTGATCCGGAAATCCATACAGGACGCCATGAAATGATGGAACTGAATCTGAATAAATTTTCCCGCGCGATTGAGGACACCGAGTCCATCAAGATGAGCGGCAAGGTCACGCAGGTCATCGGTCTCGTCATCGAGTCCAAGGGACCGAACGTCAGCCTTGGCGAACTTTGCTATATCAAATCGCGCTTCCCGAATGTCGCGCCGATCCCGGCGGAGGTCGTCGGCTTCCGTGAGGGGCTTGTGCTCCTGATGCCGATCGGCGAGATGCAGGGCATCGGGCCCGGCTGCGAAGTCATATCGGCGCAAAAGACCTTACAGGTCAAAGTCGGTATGGAACTTTTGGGGCGCGTCTTGGACGGTCTCGGCAATCCGATGGACGGCAAAGGGCCGATCCTTTCCAAGACGGAATATCCGTTGCAGGCCGAGCCGCCCGACCCGTTACAGCGTCCGCGCATCAAGGATTCGCTGTACGTCGGCGTGCGGGCTATCGACGGGCTGATTACCCTCGGCTCTGGCCAGCGTATCGGCATCATGGCGGGCAGCGGCGTCGGCAAATCGACGCTTCTTTCGATGATTGCCCGCAATACGGAAGCGGATATCAGCGTAATCTCTCTCGTCGGCGAGCGCGGCCGCGAGGTCCGCGACTTCATCGAGCGCGACCTCGGAGAGGAAGGCCTGAAGCGTTCCGTCGTCGTCGTCGCCACTTCGGACAAGCCCGCGCTTGTCCGCATCAAAGGGGCCATGACCGCCACGGCCATCGCCGAATATTTCCGCGACCAGGGGCGGCGCGTCGTATTGATGATGGACTCCGTCACGCGCTTCGCGATGGCGCAGCGCGAGGTCGGATTGACCATCGGCGAGCCTCCGGCGACGCGGGGCTACACGCCGTCTGTTTTCGCGCTTCTGCCGCGCCTGTTGGAGCGCGCGGGCACCAGCGCGCGCGGCTCGATTACCGGCATTTACACCGTCCTCGTCGACGGCGACGATATGAACGAGCCGATAGCCGACGCCGTGCGAAGCATCCTGGACGGCCATATCGTGCTTTCCCGCGCCATCGCCGCGCAGAACCATTTTCCCGCTATCGACATCCTCGCCAGCGTCAGTCGTGTCATGACCGACGTGGTGTCGAAGGAGCACCGCGAGGCGGCGCAGCATATGCGCGCATTGATGGCGGTCTACAAGGAAGCCGAGGATCTGATCCACATCGGCGCCTATGTCAAAGGTTCCAGCAAACGAATCGACGAGGCCATCCAGAAAATCGACGCAATCAACGATTTCCTCTGCCAGGGCGTCTTCGAGGTCACCAGCTTTGAGGAAATGAAGAAGACATTGGAATCGATATAAAAAGCCTTCCCCTTGAGGGGAAGGTGGCGCGCGGAGCGCGACGGATGAGGTGTGCATCTAACAATAGGCGGTGACGTATGAAGAAATTCCGCTTCAAACTGGAAACGCTCCTGGGCGTCACGCGCCGGAAGAAAGAGGACGCGGAACGCCGTTTCGCGGAGGCGACGCGCGCACTGGAAGAAGCGCGGGCCAAGCTGACGGAATACCTGCAGGACATGCAGAAGGTCCAGGCGGAGTACGCGGAACAGACGAAAGCGGGTAAACGCATCAGCGTCGGCCGGGTCATGACCTTCACCAGCTATGTGAACTGGAAACGCCAGCAGATCGAGCAACAGCAGCAGGTCATACTGGAAGCGCAAAATATGCGGCAGCAGAGGCTCAAAGAGTTGCTGGAAATGATGTCGAAGCTCAAGGCCATTGAGCAACTCAAAGAAAAGCGGCTGCAGCAATATAAAGACGAACTCCTTTTCGAGGAAAACAAGATGCTCGACGAGATCGGGCTTCAACTCTATATGAGGAAGGCGGGCGCGTAATGGATTTTTCATCGATCAACGCCGTGGTCAATCGGATTGAGGACATTGAATATAAGATTGGGATGCGTCGTCCAAGAGGCGGCGCGGTGGGCTTTCAACAGATGCTGAAAGACGAGATCAAGGCGAAAACGCCAAATCGCGGCGGCAATACCGCTGCGGTCCAGTCGCCCTCGCAAAACACGCAGAGGACGAAAGGCGAGGAAAAGCCCATGTCTGTCACAGGCGGAACGAATACGCAGCCGCTTTCCGTCCCGCAGGACAGCGCCTACCTTCCGGCCATTGAAGCGGCGGCGGGCAAATACGGCGTAGACCCGAAGCTTGTCTCAGCGGTGGCCGAGGTCGAGTCCGGCTACGAGCAGGGCGCGATTTCAGCCACGGGCGCCGTCGGCGTCATGCAGCTGATGCCGGAAACGGCGGAATCCTTAGGCGTCAATCCCTATGACGCGACGCAGAATATCGACGGCGGCGCCAAATATCTGAAACAAATGCTGGACACCTTCGACGGCGACGTCCGGAAAGCGGTTGCCGCGTACAACGCCGGACCGGAAGCCGTGCGCGAATACGGCGGCGTTCCGCCGTATAGCGAGACCCAACAATACGTTTCGTCCGTTCTGGACTTGTATAGGTGAACGGGATTACAATTTGACGGCGATGCAAAGTAGGTGAAACGATGGCGGAGAAGCCGGAAAAACCGGAGGAAGAGACAACCGAACAGACAGGCGAAGAATTGGAAGCAACGGAAGAATCGACCGCACGGCGATTCGGACGGCGCGTCCTGAAATTCCTCGGCGTCTTGCTTGCCTTGATCGGGGTAATCGCCGCCGGGTTTTTCGCGGGCGTCTATCTTCGCGTTTTTGACGTCTACGAGGTCAACGAACAGATTGACCAGCAAGCGTTGCCTTTCGTCGGCGAGTATATTGTAGAGCCGATAAAGAAGATGCCGGGAGTTTTTGACGAGTACATTTACCAGCCGGCGGTAAAATTAGTTGACCAGAAGCTCTCGTCGCCGCCGGAAGAGCAGCCCACCGACGGGGGAAAGAAGCCGGAGAACGGCAAAAAGGACGACAAGAAAGAGGAAAAGAAGGACGACCAGCCGAAGCCGATCAAGAAAGAGGAAGAGTCAAAGCCGATCGTGCTGACGCAGGAAGAAATCGAGAAAAAGCAGAAGGAAGAGGAGGCCGCCGAAAGAAAGCGCGTCTCGAAGCTGGCGAAGCTCTATAACGAAATGAAGCCGGAGGCGGCCGCCGACATTATGACCGACCTCGACGATGAGATTGCCGTCGCCGTGCTTCAGAAGATGGACGAGTCCCAGGCGGCGAAAGTGCTGGCGGCTCTTGACCCCGGACAGTCCGCGCGTCTGACGCGGAGCATCTATACGGGCAGAAGGTCCAGCCTGGCTTCGCCCGGCGATCAGATAGTGCCTATTCCGCAGACCGGGGAAGAATAATATTCTTTAAGAAAAAATTTTTCTCTACATTTATTTTAAATTTTGGCCTGATATTGGTATTAAGAATTTCCGCCTTTTTTTCGATATATAATCGGATGGTTTTGATGGGCTGGTCCCACTGGGAAAAAAGTCCATGAATCCATAATAAAACGAAAGGAAAGGTGGTGAACAGATGAAAGCAGAAAATCTGATGATGCAGCAGGGCGCGATGCCGACGGGCAAAACTTCCTCGCTTCGTTCCGCGGTGCAGTCGCAGACGGCGGCGCAGAGTGCGAAAGCCGATAAGAACGACTTCGGCAGTGCGCTGGACAGCGCGAAAAACGCAAAAAAGGACGCAACCGCGGAGCCGGAGAAAGCCCCGAAGGCTGAGGCAAAAGACGCGAAGCAGCCGGAGACGAAAAACGCCGACGCGAAACCCGTCGACGCAAAGGACGCGGACGCAAAAGACGTCAGCGCAGTCGAGGAAAAAGTTGCCGAAGCTGCCGAAGAGGCTGCCGAGCTTCCGAAGAGCGGGAAAAAAGAGAAATCCGCGAAAACGGAGGACGGCAAGGCGGCGGAAGACGCTCAGGATACGCCTGAGACGGCAGGCGCGGCGACGACGCTGAACGCGATGCTGATGGCGATGGCTGGAAGCGCACAGACGCAGGCGGCTCCCGAGACGCAGCCGACGACGGAAATGCCGAAGACGGACGTTGCCATGTCTGAGACCATGACGATGCCGGAAACGGAGACGC
>CAMVIO010000018.1 GCA_947167555.1 uncultured Selenomonadales bacterium | reverse complement strand
GCGAGCCATGTGCCCTCCTGCTTGACCACACAGGCCTTATAACCCTGCCGTTTAAACTCGATGGACTGTGCGGCGCACAGGAAAAGATCGTCGTTGAAGAGGTCCGTGCGCCATGGAAAATCATATTGCGTCATCAGGAAGTACATATCCAGCGCCTGCACTTCGCGGAACGACTCGTCGAAGGCGCCGAATTCGTGTTCTGTGCCGTCCTTGTCCGACCATTTGCCGAGCCGCGCGGGGGAAACCCAAAACGGGGCGTTCGGCGGAATGATTTCCGTCCCGGACAGCCCCAAAATCCCGATTTCCGGGTGATGCGAAAAAATGTCCACCATTTCCGTCAGAAGACGTTCAGACACGATCCACGCCGCGGAATCAATATAAACCTTGTATTTGGCGTTACTCTTTTCCATCCCGGCCTGATACGCCACGCCGCGGCTTGCCGCCTTTACAACAGGAATGACCTCGAGCCCATACCCCGCGGGGCATGAAAGCTCCCGCAAGCTCTCTGCGCATATTTTGTAATCGTCCTCATCCTGCACATAGATAATGACCGCTATTTTTTTCTCGTCCATTTTTCCCGCCACTACAACGGCCTCCCTGAAAGGTATTCAACGCCATCCAAAATTGTCGCACTTTTCCCAAATCATAGCACAGATGTCCATTCACCGCAAGATATACACAGTCTCATCCACATCCTGTGTACAAACATTCGTGCTTGTTCATGTATTTTTCATGAATTGACTTCGGGGACGGCCAACGAAAAATGCACGACTACGTCCGGCCAGCCCTCCAGCGGTACCCAACCGCGCACACGCTCCGCAAACGGGCGATCGAGCTTCCCCTCCCCCGTCGACAACGCTTCAACCTTACGGCACCCTTTGTGGCTCTCCGGCGCGCCGAAAGCTGCGCAGATTTCTCCGGGCGTTCGACCGTTTTTCGCCGCGAAAGCGTTGACCGCAATTACATGGTGCTTGCCGTCGATGAGCCGCGCCTGTCCCGGAAATTTCTCCCATGTCTTATGGAACGCCTCGATCAATTCCGTGTATCGTGCATCTGCCGTCATATCCGTTTCCTCCCCATCTTTTTGTTACCTATTATTATACAGGAAAACCGCGCCGCGAAAAAGAGCGGCGTGGTTCTTTGTATCGTCAAATTTTGTATGCTATAATTGCAAAAGCGATGAGGAGGGAACAGATATGAGCAGGACGAAATTTTTTCGTTACGGCGAAAAAGAAATCGCGTATCTGAAATCGAGAGACAAGAGGCTCGCGGCAATCATCGACGCGGTTGGACCGATCCGGAGGCAACTGGATACGGATCTGTTTTCCGCCGTCGTCCGTCATATCGTCGGCCAGCAAATTTCCAACAAGGCGTTGGCCGCCGTCTGGGGCAGGCTCTCGTCGGGTCTCGGCACAGTGGACGCGGCGGCGGTACTGGACGCGGGCGAGGAGAAACTGCATTCCTTCGGCATGAGTTTCCGCAAGGCGGCATATATCACGGACTTTGCTCGGAAAGTCGGAAGCGGGGATTTCCGTCTTGCGGCGCTGAAAAAAATGAACGACACGGAAGCAATCGCCGCCCTTTCATCGCTTTCCGGCGTCGGCGTCTGGACGGCGGAAATGATCCTGCTGTTTTGCCTTGAACGTCCTGACATACTGAGCTTCGGCGACCTCGCAATCCAGCGCGGACTCCGCATGGTCTATCGGCACCGGGAAATTCCGAGGGAACGGTTCGAGCGGTATCGCCGCCGTTTCTCTCCTCACTGCAGCGTTGCAAGCCTGTACCTCTGGGCGGTATCCGGCGGCGCGCTCCCCGATATGACCGATCCTGCGGAAAAGAACCGGAGTAAAAAGTCATGACCTGTTTCGCGAATTATGTCTCACCATTGGGAAATATCCTGCTGGCCGCCGATGACGAAGGCCTGACAATGCTCGGCTTCGCCGAAAAAAAGGACGCCGTTTCCAACGGCCATCCAATCCTGCGGGAAACAGGGCGCTGGCTCGATATTTATTTTTCGGGGCAAAATCCGGGATTCACGCCGCCGCTTCATTATCTCGGCACGCCATTTCAAATGGAAGTCTGGCGGCTCCTGCTCGATATTCCATTCGGGAAGACGACGACCTACGGCGCATTGGCGAAAGAACTTGCCAAACGGCGCGGTATCCGACGCATGGCAGCGCAAGCCGTCGGCGGCGCGGTGGGACGCAACCCGATCGCGCTGATTGTCCCCTGCCACCGTGTGATCGGCGCGGACGGCAGCCTGACCGGCTACGGCGGCGGCCTTGACAAAAAAGCCCGGCTTTTGACGTTAGAGGGAATCAATTTTTCAGCCTTTTTAGAGGAAAGAATGATTTAATGAAAAAAATTTTGTGCATAAAGGAAGAGCGCATTGAGCAAGAAGAAAAACCCAAAACATAAACCTGCCCATAGCAAGAAGCATGATTATTCCCTTTGGATCTGGGCGCTCGTGATCGTATTCCTCGCGGCGGGTATCGGCGCGGGTTTTTACTACGCCTCGTCGAGTCTCTTTGACAAGCCGGAAAAACGTATCCGCACGGAGCCCCGCCCGTACCAGCCGACGGAAGCGCTGCTGGTCGCGAAAGATAAGACTACCGTGATGATCATGGGCGTCGACGAACGCAAAGACGACGTAGGCCGCTCCGACACGCTGATGCTGGCCACCGTCGACCCGAAGAAAAAGAGCGCTTCGCTTCTCTCAATCCCGCGTGACACCCGCGTCCACGTCCCCGGCTACGGCTACGACAAGATCAACGTCGCTTATTCTCTCGGCGGCCATAATCTGACACAGGACACCGTCGAGGAATTCCTCGACACGCCGGTAGACCATTATGTCCTGATCAAGGTGCCCGCATTCAAGCGCATCATCGACGCCATCGGCGGCGTGGACATCGACGTGGAAAAACGCATGGAATATGTCGACGAATGGGATGACGACGGCGGCCTTGTCATCGACCTCTATCCGGGGCCGCAGCACATGGACGGCGCAACGGCGATCACCTATGTCCGTTACCGCGACGAGGAAGGCGATATCGGGCGCATCGAACGGCAGCAAAAATTCATGAAAGCCGTAATGGACCAAGTCATGTCGCCCTCGATCATTCCCCGTCTGCCGAATATTATCCGCGAAGTCATGGGTTCGGTGGAAACCGACCTTTCCTTCCGGCAATGCCTGGAGCTTGCCGGCGCGCTGAAGGAAGCGCAGTCGAACGGGCTGAATACGAAAATGGTCTCGGGGCGTCCGGTTTACATCGACGAGATCAGCTATTGGATTCCCGACCTTTACGACACCCGCGAGGAAATGGCCGATATGCTCGGCATCACGATCAGCGGAAACGCGAAAACCGAAATGGAGCGCGACGCTTCCGCCTACGCGGCGTCTATCCCGGCCAACGCCAAGGAAGTGCCGGAAGACGACAACACGATTGGGCGTCTCATCCGCGAAGGCTCGAAACCGCCGAAGGCAAACGAAAACGATCGCGACAGCGTGACGTCGCCGACGTCCCCGAGGACCGGCAAAGGCTCCGATGATGACAGGACACGCCCGACGACGACGCCTGCGAAACCGGATACGCAGACGACGGAGACAGACAACACTTCTCGCGGCGAGGAATCCGACGACACGAGAACGACCCCCGGAACGAAACCGTCGACAACCACGACGCCGACGTCTGACGAACGCGACGAAACAGAACCTGTGGTCAAGCCGACGACTCCCACTCCGCCTGCCGCTCCGAGGAACCCGGCGCCGACCAGGATTCCGTCCCCGAGCACAGCCGGAAGCAAAGGGAACTAACACTACCGGCAAATGAAGTGCAAAATTTTAGCCCCCATATCCATTTGGTGAATGGATATGGGGGCTTTTCAGTCTCCTTATTTTTCCAGCCTCTGCACCGGAAACGTGAAATAAGTATCGGGATACGGCTCGTCCTTCAGCGTGAAATGCCACCATTCCTCATCGAGCGGCTTGAAGCCGTGACGAAGCATCGCCGCGCGGAGAATCATTCGGTTTTTGAACTGCGCCTCAGTGATTCCCCCCTCAGCTTTTCTTTCGTACTTTCGTGTGTCAGGATTGCCGCACCAATCAGGATGACTCTCGATGCCGAAATAGTCGAAAGTGCCGCCCATGTCCAATTCCTTGCCCGTCGCCATGTCGAACAGCGTCAGGTCTAACGTGCTTCCCCGGCTGTGACCTGATTTGGCGGCAATGTAGCCTTTCTCGAAAAGCACGTCCTTGTTCTCATGCGGATAAAAATAGGGTTTCATGCGGGTATCTTCCAGATCCTCCGCCCAGCGCACAAAATGATCGACTGCCATCTGCGGACGGTAAGCGTCGTAGACCTTCAAACGGTATCCCTGCGCAATCACGTCATCCGAAACCGCCTTCAAAGCCGCCGCCGCTTCCCGCGTCATCAGGACGCAGGGAACTTCATATCCGTCAATGCGGTCACCGACGAAATTGTAGGTGGAATAATAGCGGATTTCCAAGATCACATCGGGCACTGCCTCTGCCAGCTCCACGAAGCCCGAGGGATCATCGGGCGAAACGCTTTTCCCTGCCTCGGACGCGTTCCCCACCGTTGCAAAAACCAACATCATCGTTATCAGCAACGCCGCAAATATTTTTTTCATAGTCATTCTCCCCCTTGTCATAAATGAATTACCAAACAAAACTCACGGCGCTTCCAAAGGCAAGAAGCCAAAGCTCTCAAAGTCGAAAAGCCCACGATCCGTCAACTTCAACGCGGGGATAACCGGAAGCGCCATAAACGTCAGCGCCATGACGGGCTCGACACCCTCGCTGACGCCGAGCTCCCGCCGCACTTTCTCATGCAGCTCGGCCAGCCTCGCCTCTACCCATTCGCCGCTTTCGCTCGTCATCAACCCGGCAATCGGCAGCGGCATCGAAGCAAGCACTTCTCCCGACCGGACTACGACCATGCCGCCCTCCATCGCGATCAGCGATTCCACCGCAAAAGCGATTTCCTCGTTGCTCACGCCTGCCGCGATGATATTATGCGAATCATGAGCCACCGATATGGCAATCGCTCCCCTCTTGATGCCGTAGCCGCCCAAAAGCCCCACGCCGATCTGGCCCGTCCCGTGATGTCGCTCGACGACGGCCAGCTTACATATATCCTGCGCCGGATCAAACACGAAATCCCCTTCCGCGTCAGTTTTCACCGGAACCACCAGCTTATCCGTCAACAGGCTGCCCTTCCGCATCCCGATTACATGCGCCCGTCCGCTTGCCAGTCGGACTTTCAGCCGCTGAACGGAAAAATCCTTTACATTGACGCTGCCGTGCATGGCAGAAGCGTCCGCCGGGGAAATCTCCGGCAAGTAAAGCCCCTCCTCCGCGACCAGCTCTCCGCCGATAAGCATCCGATGCACATGGAAGCCTTCCAGATCGTCCAGCAGAACGATATCCGCACGCCGCCCCGGAGCGATCGCTCCCCGATCAAAAAGATGAAAGGCCTCCGCCGGGTTCAGGGTCGCCATCCGAATCGCCGTGACGGGATTCAGCCCTTCCTTGACGCAGATGCGAAGGTGATTGTCAATATGCCCCTCGCGCAGGATAGTTTTCGGCTGGCGGTCATCCGAGCAAAGCAGGAAGCGGCGGCTGTTCGCCTCCGTCACGGTCGCGAGTAGCGGACGAAGATTATGGCATGCGGAGCCGTCACGTAGCATGACGTACATCCCTCTGGAAATCCGCTCCCACACCTCCTTGGCAGTCGTGCATTCATGGTCCCCGACGACGCCGACACCGGCGTAAGCGTTCAGCCATTTTCCCGTCACCATCGGCGAATGTCCGTCGACAAGCTTTCCTGTCCGCCGGGCCAGCAACAGTTTGTCCAGCACAGCCTCCTCCGCATGGACGACGCCGGGCACATTCATGAATTCCCCCAGCCCGATCATCCGCTCGTCCGAAAAAAGCTTCCGCATATCCGCCGCGTCCAGGCAAGCACCCGCATCCTCGAAAGGAGTCGCGGGCACGCAGGACGGCACCGTATAAACGATATTGAGCTTTGTCCTTTTCGCCGCTTCCATCATATAGCGTATACCATCCAAGCCGCAGACATTCGCTATCTCATGCGGATCCGCGATGATGGTCGCGGTTCCGTGCGGCACGAGCATCCGCCCCAACTGCTCGGGGCTCACGAATGTGGATTCGATATGAATGTGCGCGTCAATAAAGCCGGGCGCCGCGAAACGTCCCTCGGCGTCAATAACATTCTCCCCATCATAGCCGTCCGTGCCGATCCCGACAATCACACCGTCCGCAACGGCAATCTCGCCGCGAAGGACCTCTCCGGAGAAAACATCGACAATCCTGCAATCCCGAATGAGCAGATCCGCCTTCGCCCTTCCCGCCGCCACGTCAATCCGACGCTTTAGCTTTTCCTTTTCCGTCATCCACACACCTTCCTCCTGAATATTATTTTCGACGGGACAAGCAAAAGTTCCTGCTTTCCCTGTCGCCACACATTGCCATTTCCTTCTTTTTGGTGATGCAGCCATATCAGAACGGCAAATTTACCGCATTCTGCCATCCGCGCCGCAAATCCCAACTTCCTTGTGGCGCGGACGAAAGTTTTATGATAAAATTCAATCAATACATATTGTATATTGTCAACGGCCAATAAAGGAAGAAACGACGCAAAACGGCAGATGGCGAGGACGTGGATTGCATGCTGCAAAGAACGTTGATCACGAACAATGAGGAAGAGCTTTCCTCCTATATCGAGGAAATCCGGGGGCTGCCCGAGTACAAAAACGAGGGCGGCAAGCTGCTTCTTTTCAGCAGCCCCGGCGCCGACAGCGACACCCTGAAAGAGCGTGTCGCGATGATTCGCCGCGCTTTGCCGGAGGTCAAGATTGTCGGCATGTCCACCCGCAAAAGCGAATCCGAGGAGGAAAACGGCTTCTCGCGGGACGGCGAGGACTATTCGTTTTTGCTGATGGAGCAGAGCAACGCCGAGATCCTGTATTATGATTGCCGAAAGCTTTCCGCGGAGGAGGCCGGACGGCAATTCCAAGGCGCCATCTGGGGTCGGGAGGATATCGCGGCGATCCTGCTGTTCACGGCGGGCGTCGAGCGCGAAATCGACCAGTTCCTGACCTGCCTGATGAACGAGGACGGAGGTTACGAAATCCCGCTCCTTGGCGCGCAGTCCGGCGCGGCGCATCCGTACATCTGCGGCAGCTTCCGGGACGGCGATCCGGACGACCGGGGCATTGCCATCGTCGTCCTTTACGGGAGCGGCCTTTCCGTCTATTACAATTACGATATGGGATGGACGCCCATCGGCAAGGAAATGAAAATCACCGGGGCCGACGGACGGACCCGCGTCACCGCTATCGACGGCCGCCCCCCGGTTGACATTTACCGCGAGTATCTCGGCGTCGAGCCGGACGAGTATTTCATCGAGAATGTGCGGGAGTTCCCCTTCATCAGCCGACGGGGGGAACATCTGGTAGTCCGCACGCCGTCGGGCTACGACGCGGACGGCGGCATCTCGTTCATCGCCCGGGTCAACGAAGGCGACACGGTGCAGCTTTCCTACGGCAACCCGCGCCGCCTGTTGGAAAAAACGAGGCTTTACGCGGAGTCCATGCGCACGTTTGCTCCGCAGGCGCTTTTCCTCGTGGTCTGCGAAAACCGCTTGCGCTTCCTCGCGGAGCAGGCCGTTTCCGACGTGGCCGCCTATCGCGCCATCATGCCGCAGTCGTCCTGGATGCGCGGCTACACGGCCATCATGCTGGACCCGAAGGGCGGCGGCATTGTCAACTCCGCCATTGTCTCCGTCGGGCTGCGCGAGGGCGCGGCGAGCCGCTGGGATGCTTCCCGGTCCGCGGTGATTCCGGCGGAGGCGCAAAGCGCCGGCGCCATCCCGCGCGAGCAGCGGCTGGCGATGTTCCTTGAAAAGACGACGCAGGAGTTGGAAAGCATGGCGGTGGAGGCGAACGCCGCCAATGTCGCGAAGTCCGAGTTCCTTTCCATGATGTCCCATGAAATCCGCACCCCCATCAACGCCATCCTTGGCATGAACGAGATGATTCTCCGGGAGAGCGACGAGGAGAATGTGCTGACCTACGCGGAAAACGCCCACGCGGCCGGACTTTCGCTTCTGGGCATCATCAACGAGATTCTCGATTTCTCGAAAATCGAAGCGGGCAAGATGGAAATCGTGCCCCAGGAATACGAGCTGGCGTCCCTCGTCAGCGACCTCGTGAACCTGATCCGCATGAAGGCGGAGGAACGAGGTCTGTCGCTCTATGTCAAGGTCGCGCCGGACACGCCCTCCCGTCTCGTCGGCGACGAGCTGCGGGTCAAGCAGATCATCACAAACCTTTTGACGAACGCGGTCAAGTACACGGAAAAAGGCTCGGTGACGCTCTCCATCGGCTACCGCAAAGGCACCCTGTCGGACATGCTTCTCGACGTGTCCGTGGAAGACACGGGCGTCGGCATCCGGGAGGAAAACATTCACAAGCTGTTCCACGCCTTTGACCGCATCGACGCCGAGCGCACGCGGAAAATCGAGGGCACGGGGCTGGGCATCAATATTACGCAAAAGCTCCTGAAGCTGATGGGGAGCTCCCTGGAAGTGCGGAGCGTGTTCGGGGCCGGATCTACCTTTTCCTTCGCGTTGCCCCAGAAGGTGGCCAACTGGAGCGGCATCGGGGATATCGGCAAAGCGCTGAAACGAGTCAGCGACAAGCGGGCGAAACGGAGAACGCGCTTCACCGCGCCGAACGTGCGGATTCTCGTGGTGGACGACGCGCCGATGAACATCGCCGTCATCGCGGGGCTCCTGAAACGCACGAAAATCCAAGTGGACACCGCCGAAAGCGGCGCGGAATGCATCGAGAAATTCGCGGTCAAAACCTACGACCTCGTTTTCCTCGACCATCGGATGCCCGGCATGGACGGCCCGGAAACGCTGGGGCATCTGAAAAAGAATTTCCCCGCGAAGCTGGCGGAGACGCCGGTCATCTCGCTGACCGCCAACGCCATGTCCGGCGCCCGGGAAGAATATATCGCCCTGGGCTTCCGGGATTACCTGTCGAAGCCCGTCATGGCGGAGGAACTGGAAGCCATGCTGGTCCGCATGCTGCCTTCGGATAAAATCGTCGCGGAGGAAGCGACGGAGGACATGGCAGAGGAAGCGCCGCTGCCCGATTGGCTGTCGTCGGTTCCTCTGCTGGACCCCGACAAGGGCGTCCAGTTCTGCGGCGGCAATTCCGAATATTTGGAGGCCCTGTCCCTGTTCGAGCGCTCCATCAAGTTCCACGCCACCGAGATCGAGCGTTTTTGGAAGGCGAAGGATTACGGCGCGTACACCATCAAGGTGCATTCGCTGAAAAGCATGGCGAAGTCCATCGGCGCCACGGAGCTTTCGCGGCTGGCGGCGGAACTGGAGGCGGCGGGAAAGGACGGCGACGCCGATTCCATCGAGGCGGGGACAGAGGCTCTTCTGGTGCTGTACCGCAGCCTGTCCGAGCCGTTGGCGCAGATCCACTCGGAAGAGATCAACGACGGCACCGTGACAACAGTACCTATGGAGACCGACGCCGTGACGACGAAGCGGCACACCATCCTGCTGGTGGACGACGACGACGACTTCCTCGCCCTGACGAACCGCTGGCTCAAGAAAGACTACGCGGTCACGGCGGTCAATTCCGGCAAGAAAGCTCTCGCGGCCCTCGAAAAAGAAGTCCCGGAGCTGCTCCTCCTCGACTACGAAATGCCGGAAATGAACGGCGCGGAGGTGCTGCGCCAAATCCGCGCCAATCCGAAACTGAAGCACCTCGCCGTGGTATTCCTGACCGGCACCGAAGACAAGAACAATGTACGGGAAGCCGAAAGCCTGCACCCGGAAGGATTTTTGCTCAAGACAATGGGCAAGGCCGGCCTGCTGATGGGAATCGCGGCGTTCTTCGACTAAAAAAAGCCGCCCAACCGGGCGGTTTTTTCGTTTCCCTTCACGCTATGCGATAGTGGAAGATGTTCATGACGAAGAAGCGTTCCAGCGCGTCGAGAAGCTCCGATTTGCGGCTGGTTTTCAAAAGATATCCGTCGGGCTTGTGCTTGACGATGCGCATGACGCTTTCCCGGTCGCTGACGCCGGTCAGGAAGATGATCGGGATGTCCCGGGTCTGCGGCGTGCCATGCAGCCATTGCATCACATCGTAGCCGTCGAGATCGGGCATCTGATAATCCAACAGGATCAAGTCGGGAGCCGCGTGATGCTGGAGATAGGTCACGGCCTCGACGCCGGAATTGACGCCGACGATATTGTAATGGTTCTTCATCCAGTAGTTCATAATCATCAGGAAATCGCTGTCGTCGTCCACGACCAAAATCGACTTTTTCCGGCGAAACTCATCATGGGCGTCCGAAAGCTCCGCGAGATCCTCGGCGATGTCGTTCATGTCGAGGGGCCGCACATAGATATGCGCCGCCCACTGGGCGCTTTCCATCTTCTTGACTTGGGTTCGGGTGGCGTTGTCCACGATCAGGCACATGGACTTGTGCTCGTCGCGGCAGAGGTCGGCCAGATAATGCATGACGATTTCCGTCTTCGGGCTGGTATAGTCGAGATAGCAGAGAAAAGTGTCCGTGCTGTTTCGGCTCTTGTTGATCGCGTCGATGTCCGACGGGATGGCGACAACGTTGAAGCCCGCTTCCGACAGGCGGTTTTCCACCGCCTGTGTCACGATATGCTGCTCCTGGCCGATATATACGACATTGCGCTTCGCCTTCATCATGCGTCCCCCTCCTCCGCCAGCGGCGCAAGATGCTCCGCATAGGAGCGGTACATGGAAAGGAGCTTCGGCGTCTTTTCCCGAATCAGGCGAAGGTTGTTCTCTTTTCCGGCGGCCTCCATTTCGGCGGCGATCTCCGAAAGGCCCAGCGCCCCCACAAGACGGGCCATGCTTTTCAGCGAATGGACCTTCAGCGTGTAATGGCTGATATCCTCCTCGTCAAGCAGCTTTTCGATTTCGTCGGCTTTCCCGACGACGGAGGCTTCAAAAACGGCAAGGGCGTCCATATAGTCGTCCGCGGTCTCGCAGTTCCCCATGCCGAAGGAAAGGTCGAGCCCCGGGACGCCGGAGAGCCAGTCGGGCAGCTTCGCCAACTCCTCCTTCAGCTTCATTTCCTCGTCGTCGCGCTTCCGATGGTCCTCGACGCTGCCTTCCGGCAAGTATGTCATCAGCACCTCCGAAAGCCGCTGGGGCTGGATCGGCTTGATCAGGACCTCGGCGAAGCCCGCCGCCTTGTAAAGGTTGATATTGTCCCTCGCGGCCTCGACGGTATGGCAAACCACCGGTACCTCGCGGCCCTGTTCCTTGAAGATTTCCTTGAGCTGCACGAAAGTGTCCACGCCGTCGATACCGGGCATCCTGTGATCGAGCAGGATCAAGTCGTAGCGGTTCTCGCGGCAGAGCGCAAGGCACTCCTCCCCGCTTTCCGCGAGATCGGCGAGCACGCCGTTCGACGCGAGAAGCGACGAGAGGATCATGCGGTTGACCCGCATATCGTCAACAATCAAGACGCGGGACTGCGGTTTTGTCTCCATAAGGATAGCCTTCTTTCCGAAATATTCATAATAAAAGTATATCACAAGACAGGCTTGGCGAAAACATTTTTCCCTCCCGATTTCCCATAAAGTTGTTGCCTAAAGTTGTTGCGCGGTTTTCCGCGCTTTTTTGTTGCAGGAAAAAAAACGCTCATGTAGAATATTGTATAGATACAGAAACGCGCACCTGCGGAAATGCCAATCTCAAGGAAAAGAGTGACCACCTATGGAAAATCTTCCGAACGAGACGAAAATGACGGGCGCGGCGAACCAAACCGGGCTCTCCCATTATCTTTCCCCCATCGCCGTCTGGGCGCTGTCCTTTGGCTGCGCCGTTGGCTGGGGCGCTTTTGTCATGCCGGGAACGACGTTCCTGCCCATCGCCGGACCGCTCGGCACGGTTCTCGGGCTTTTCATCGGCTCCTTGGTCATGCTCGTCATCGGGTGGAACTATATCGCGATGATGAAAAAATACCCGGACTCGGGCGGCACCTTTTCCTACGCGAAAAACCTTTTCGGCTATGACCACGGATTTTTCGCCGCCTGGTTCACCACCCTTTCCTATATCGCAATCCTTTGGGCGAACGCCACCGCGCTGGCGCTGATCGTGCGAAACCTCTTGGGCAATGTGTTCCAGTTCGGGTTCCATTACAGCTTCGCGGGATATGACGTCTGGCTTGGGGAAATCCTGCTTTCCGACGCCGCCATCATCCTGCTGGGCGCTCTGGTCATCGGCGGCAAGCGTCTCTCCGCCCACATCCAGACGATTTTCGCGGTGCTGCTCTTGGGCGGCATCCTCGTGGTATTCGGCGCGGCGCTCCGGACGGAGGGCAGCATCGCTGACGCCTTTGCGCCGGCCTTTTCCTCCGGGCAGTCCGTTCCGCTGCAAATTTTCCATGTGGCGGCTCTCGCGCCTTGGGCCTTCATCGGCTTCGAGTCCATTTCCCACTCCGCCCGGGGCATCGACTTTTCGATGAAAAAACTGCCCGCCCTGATGCTGTTTGCCGTCGCGTCCAGCTTCCTCGCTTACGCGCTCTTGGCCCTGCTCGCCGTCACCGCCCTTCCGGCGGGCTGCCCGGATTGGCGCGCCTATATCGCGTCCCTTTCCGGCGGCATGGGCGGCCTCGCGGGGCTGCCGACATTCTTCGCCGCCCATCGGGCGCTGGGGGACGCGGGCGTCGCAGTTCTCGGCCTCGCGGTGCTGGGCGGCGTCGTCACGGGGCTTCTCGGCATGTATATCGCGGCGAGCCGCCTGATCTACCGGATGGCGTTGGAAAACATCCTGCCGGGGTGGTTCGGCGAACTGACGGCGGATCGCACGCCGAAGAACGCCGTGCTGTTCATCATGGGCATTTCGCTGGTCATTCCTTTCTTCGGGCGCACGGCGACGGGCTGGATCGTGGACGTGACCACCGTGGGCGCGACGATTGCCTACTGCTACACCTCGGCGGCGGCCTATGCCTCGGCGAAGGCGGACGGCGACCGGCTGGTGAAGGCCACGGGCATGCTGGGCATGATTTTCTCCGCGCTGTTCAGCCTGTTCCTGTTGGCGCCGGAGCTTTGGAACATGAACACCCTCGCCGCCGAGAGCTATATCATCCTCGCGATCTGGAGCATCCTCGGATTCATCGTGTTCCGCTTCGTGTTCAACCGCGACACCCAGCGGCGGTTCGGCCGGTCCACGGTGGCATGGATTACGCTGCTGTTCCTGATCCTGATTTCCTCCACCATGTGGATCAAGCAGACGACCCATGACATGATGGAGGACGTGGTCAGCGACGTGAACGCATTTTACACGCGGGAAATCGAGGGCATGGGCCTCAAGCGCAACCGCGCCCGCAAGGAGTTTGAGGAAAATTATCTCTATGACCAGATGGACGAGGTGCGGGAGTCGCTGCTCAAGAACACGACGATCCAGCTTCTTTTGATCGGCTTCAGCCTCGCGATCATGTTCAATATCTATTCGACCATGCGGCGGCGGGAGTCCGAGGCCGACCGCGAGCGGACCCGCGCGGAGGAGAACAGCAAAGCCAAGTCCCGTTTCCTCTCCAATATGTCCCACGACATCCGCACGCCGATGAACGCGATCCTCGGCTATATCGAACTGGCGAAGCGAACCCGCGCCCAATGCGACGACTGCGATGTCTGCCCCGCCGGTCATTGCGACAAGCAAGTGCCGGAAAAAACGGAGGAATTCCTGGAGAAGATTGACGCATCCAGCAAGCACCTCCTGGCGCTGATCAACGACATCCTTGAAATGAGCCGCATCGAGAGCGGCAAGATGGAGCTTGAGATCGCGCCGGACGACATCAGGAAAGCCCTGGACGAGGCGCGGGATTTGTTCGCGACGCAAATGGAAGCGAAGCGTATCACATTTTCCGTCGACACGTCAAAAGTCGCGCACCGATTCGTCTATTTCGACAAGAACCGCCTGAACCGCGTGCTTCTGAACCTGCTGTCCAACGCCTATAAATTCACGCCGGAGGATGGGCAAATCTCCGTGTTGCTGACGGAGGAGGAGGCGTCCAGTGCGGATTCGTTCTATACGCTTCGCGTCAAAGACAGCGGCATCGGCATGTCAAAGGAATTTGCCGCCACGGTCTTCGAGTCCTTCACCCGGGAGCGCACCTCGACGGTCAGCGGTATCCAGGGCACCGGTCTCGGTATGGCCATCACGAAGAACATCATCGACATGATGGGCGGCGATATCAAAGTCGAAACGGCGCCGGGACAGGGAACGGAATTTATCATCGTCCTGCGCCTGAAGCACGCGACGGAGCTGGCCGAGAAAGAGGCAAAAAGGGAAGCGGCGCGGCAGGAAGAAGAACCCGCCGCCGACAGCGGCGCTCCCGCTTTCGCCGGAAAGAAACTGCTCCTCGTGGACGATCTCGACGTCAACCGCGAGATCGCGAAAATGCTCCTGATGGGCGCGGGCTTCGATGTGGACACGGCGGAGAACGGCAAAGAGGCCGTGGACAAGGTCGCCGCGTCGCAGCCGGGCGAATACAGCGCGGTACTGATGGATATCCAGATGCCGATCATGAACGGCTACGAGGCGACGAAGGCCATCCGCGCGTTGGGGGGCGAGATTGCCCGCATCCCGATCCTCGCCATGACCGCCAGCGCGTTCAGCGAGGACGTGGCGAAGGCGAAAAGCGAAGGCATGGACGGCCATATCGCAAAGCCGATCGATATCCCTCAGATGATGCAGACGCTTACGGAAATCGTGAATAAAAAGTGACGGAAAGGAATGGGCAACATGAGCAAGAAAATCCTTCCCGCGCAAGCGGACGCAAACGCTTCGACGACACTGCTTGACACTTTGCGGCGCATGGCGGAGAGCATGCCGGGCGGCTTCTTTATTTACCGCGCGGAGGGGGACGAGGAAATCCTCTACCTCAACGACGTGATGCTGGACATTTTCGGCTGCGCGTCGGAAAAAGAGTTCCGGGCGCTGACCGGCGGGACCTTCAAGGGGCTGGTCTATCCCGACGACGTCAAAAACGTCGAAAACTCCATCCTCCAGCAGGTCGAGAAAAACGACAAGCGGCTGGACTATGTGCAGTACCGCATCCGGAGGAAAGACGGCGAGATCCGCTGGGTGGACGACTATGGGCGGCTCATCCGCACCGAGGAGGGCGACGACGTTTACTATGTCTTCATCCGCGACATCACCGAGATTCGCGCCGTCCAAGAGGAAAGCCTCCGCCGCGCACGGGTCATCGAGGGCCTTTCCGTCGGCTATTCGTCGATTTTCCTTTTGGACCTCGATACGGGAAGCATGCTTCCCTACCGGCAGGAAAACGATTACTTCGAGAGGATCGTCTCGGAACTGCGCGGGGAAGGGGAACCCGACCCCGATTTCCGCCTTGTGCTTTCCGAATACGCTTCGCGCTTCGTACTGCCGGAAGACCAGGCCTTTTTCTCCCGCCAGACAAACTCCGCGCATATCATGGAACGCCTCGCCGCCGCTCCGTCCTATACAGTCACTTACCGCTGCAACGGCAATATCTATATGGAAATGTCCGTCGTCCGCGTCCGGGATGAGGAGCGCTTGAACAGCGTAGTCCTGGGCTTCCGCAATGTGACCGACCGCATTGCCCGCGTCCAGCACGAGCTTTCGGAAAAAATGGAAATCGAGGCGGAGCTGGATCGCGAGAAACGCGCCAACGAAATCAAGTCCTCGTTCCTGTTCAGCATTTCCCACGACATACGAACACCGATGAACGCCATCACGGGCTTTACGGCTCTCGCGAAAAACCATACGGACGACCCGAAGATGCTCGCGGAGCTGCTTGGGCACGTGGAAGAAGCCAGCGGCCATCTGATGTCCCTGATTGACAATCTCCTCGAAATGAGCAGCCTGTCCCAGCAGAAATTTACCCTTGACGAGCTCCCGGCCAGTCTCGACGACGAGATTTCCGCCATCGTCGATATGTTCCGCCCGCAAGCCGAGGAAAAGAAAATCGAGCTGAAAGCGGATGTGAACCTCCCCCCCACCGACGTACTGCTCGATACGGTGCGTTTCCGCCGCCTGATCAGCAACCTCGTCGACAACGCCATAAAATTCACGCCGGAAGGCGGCCACGTCACCGTC
>CAMVIO010000017.1 GCA_947167555.1 uncultured Selenomonadales bacterium | reverse complement strand
CATCCGTCATCCTAACACCTTCTTTGCAGATTTCAACCATTATACCTATATACGAATGACAACGCAAGGCACAACAGAAAACTCGGCGTCTTTGAAAGAAACAGGGGCGGATGTCAAGATTCCGCCCTATTTCCTTCGTTGCCTGTTGTCATTTCTGTCAATATTCTCGTTTATCCTGCCATTCTTGCTGTCAGTTCCTCTGGAGTCGCGATATTTTTTGTTTCCGTTATCGTCTCCACCGTCAAGGTCTGGCTCATCGCCTTCACATTCAGCACCAACGGCGCAATCTCCGCCATTTCTCCGTCCGTCAATTTGCGATCCATCTTGAACCGCACCTTCGTATAGGCGATTCCGCCTTTGTTGACCGCCTTGACCAGCGAGAAGCGGGTGATGCCTCCGCTGCTCTTGCCCCATTTGGGGAGGCAGCGCATCAGGTAGCGGCTGAAATCTTTGAGCGATCCTGTCGGGAGCGAGAGCACAAGCGGGAACATTTCGCCCTCCAGCAGCAGGTAAAGCCGCCGACGCTCCTTGCACGCTTTCGCGCCGTTTTCTCCTGTCCCAAACTTATTGCAAGCGCAAGTCTCGCAGTTTCCTCCCGGTTCTCCTGTCCCTTCCACGCCGTCAAAACTCCCGCAGTCGGGAGGATTGTTGCCGCCTGTGTATTTTTCCTTATAGTAGGCACGCATGATATGGTGGTGCAGGATGACCGCCGAGAACTCCTTGACCGTTTCCGGCTTCTCCGGGTCTTCTCCCGGCATCTCGAAGTAGGTCACGCCGCCAATGGGAATCCGGATCTGCTCGAACGCCGCCGAAAGGCCGTTCATTTCATCGGAGAGGGAATCCTCCATCTTCTTCAGCGCATCCAGTCCTGTTGTCATGGTCGGTGTCGCTTCCTGCGGCGCCGTTTCCTGCGTTGTCGTCATTGCTTTCATCGTTTTCGTTGCTTTTGCCATTTTCTTTTCCTCCGTTTCTTATGCCTCTTGTTTTTCTACTTTCCCGTAAATATCATCGACGTAATAGTAGCCGCTGAACGGATTCCATACCGCAGTGCAGACCTGTCCCTTGTACTCCGCGAGGCAATGGTTGTTGTCCTCGTGGGAGAGGATAATCGCCGTGTCCAGCTTTCCGTGCAAGCTGTGAATCGCGGCCTCGGTTTCCATTCGCATATTAGACGCTTTTATCATCGGATTTCCCCTCAACGAAACTCATAATCAAAATCCCCCTCATAGAGCGATTCCCCTTCTTCCAGCGGCAACCTGCTCTGGGTGAAGAATGTGCCGAAATGGTTGACTATAATATACCCGTTCTTTATCTCGCAGGGATTCCCGCTGTCGTCATGGCGAATGTCGTAGGTATACCAGCCATCGGGAACGGAATCTCTGCCGATGCGGATATTGGCAAAATAGCCTCCGTGTTCTCTGCCGCCAACACGCACGGAAAACGGCGCACAGTCATCCTGCATCGCGGCGCCAAAACTTTGAATCGCCATCTTCGCACTCCTCTCTGTTATGGATTGCGACTCTTTCCTGTTCTTGCCGGATTTTCTTTTCTGTCCAGCGATAAAGGCTTTCCTTCTGCCGGTCAACAAAATCCAAGAGCCGAATCATATCTTCCCGCTCCAATCCGACGGACGCGCCTTCCTCGTCAATCTTCACAAAGGCGAGATTCCCAAAGAAAACCTGCGCATCGGAGATATAGAGCGAGGGGATCAGCGGATTACGGAGCAACGCCTCGCCGTCGCAGACCACATCATAGGGATGGCCGTTCACGTCAATCGTCGCCATATCAATAGAGCGGCAGTCGAGATAGCGGTAATACTCGTTCAGCTTATCCGCGTCGTTGATGTTTCGGATATGGGATTCCAAGACCATTCTGTCTTGATTGAGTTCCACTGTCAGGATATACATAGCCTCACCTCCTTATCCAACCTTCATCAGATTCATCATCCGAAGCTCCTTTGCGAAGGGGCATTCTGCCCGTGCCTCGCAAAAGTCGAGGCATTTCCTGCCGCCCCATCGCTCCCGGTTGGAGCAGACAGGCGGCATTTTTTTCGTTTCCAACGCTTCTTTAAGCATCGCCGCCTTTTTCGCGAAATACCGTTCCAGCCATTGGTCGCTGATTTTATGGATTGGAATCAGGTACACCGTCTGCTCGATGCCGCGCTCACTTGCCGTCCGCAAGCTGTTGTCCCGGCAAATCGCCTGTATGACCATTCTCTTTACCGTGAACCCTGCCTTTTCCAAAAGCATACGGTAATAATTGAGCTGGATCGCCCAGTCCATCACATGACGGACGCCGCCATAGCGGATTTCCTTCCGTGTCTTGGGCTGGCCTTTTCTCGCGCCGGTTTTATAAACCTCGCCAGTAGCTACATCGACTTTATGGATGCCCAAAGCCTTCATAATCTTGTAGCTGCTGGTGACTTTCAAATCGCCAAGCGTCCCGTCGCTCTCGTCGAGGATTTTCCCGTACATATCGAACTTGCCGCTGGTCAGGGCGTCTTTCAGCCGGACTTCGCTCAATATCTCGCCCTCGGTGCATTCCTCATGGAGCGTATGGACGGCTTGGCCTTGGAGCGCATATAACGCGCTCTGCGGGTCGATGGCATAGTCCGTGGTCTTTTTGAGGTACGTTTCCCGAACGCCGGAAATGAGTTCCGTCACCGTAGGCTCTTCGATGCCACGGTCAAGGGATTTCACGACCGCCCGAAGGGTCGGCAGGAACATACACCGCTCCTTCTTCGGGCAACGGTTCAGGCACTTCAGGATTGGAGTTTCCTGTCCGTCAGGGCAGATGAATTTCGTTGCTGGCATAACCTCATTCCTTTCTCATTGTTCTTTGCACATCGCGGAATGACAAAAGAGCGGCGCCGACTGTCAGCGCCGCTCTCATCGTTGTCTTTTCCCTCATTTTTCTTTCCCGAACATACTCAAAATTACGTCGCAGACTTTCGCCACGAACATCGCGACCAGTTCCCAATCCTTCATGCGATCGCCACCTCTCTTTCTATCGGGGTAATGTTCTTCATCGCGGGAAATGCTGCCGCTTCCATCAGTTTGCCCGGAATCGGCAGGGAAAGGATTTCCCCGCCGATGCGCTCCAGTTCCGTTGCCCGCTCGTAGTCCTTGCAGATTTTGCTGGCTGCGGTGACGGCATTGACCAGCCCATAGCGGCTGCTGTCGTGCGCCATGAAAAGCTGCCGGAGTACGTCGCCGCGCTCGGCTTGCGTGAGCTGGAACCTGTCGGCCAGAAGCTCCACTTCTTTGACCGGGTCATGCGCCAGGGGGACATTCCTTGCATTCCGCATTTTTCCCACTGCCATTTGGAATTTCGCTTCGTCCAACGCTACGCTCACGGTGTCCTTGACTTTCATGAAGAAGGCTTTGTCATCCTGACGGAGCGTTTCATCGGAATAGATTTCGTAGGCTGTATCCTCGCTGCCCTCGGCTTGCCGTCCAACATGGTATTTCTTTTGAGCATAGTCTTTGACAATAAGACCGTTCTTGCAGACCAAGCGATAGACCAAAGGCTCTACCCGGAGACTCCCCAGCCCGACTTCGCTGTTGGAGATGACGAATCCCGCCTGAACCACGTCGCCGGGGCTGACTTCGGCTTTGAGGCGCTTGTTGACTACTTTCAGATATAAATGGGTTTCCGTTACCTCGCAGCTTTCGATGTTCGCGCCCCGCATGGAGGAAATGGTGGGAAGGATGGCGGCGCAGAGTTCGAGGTTGTCGAGCCTCCGGTAGCGGTCGGAGAGGAACGCCCGAACCCTGCCGTCGAGGACGCGGAGCATCCTGCGCTCCGGCGTTTCGTGCAGCCATGTGTTTACGTTCTCGTCGAGAAGCGCGGGCTGTTCCTTTTGCATCTTCTGGTAGTAACGGTAGGGGATGTTGAGCCTTGCCGCGATCTGCTGGTGGGCAATGTCGCCTACCGAAAATTCCTGCGTGGTGCCGTTCATGGAAAGGCGAAGATGGGATGCGCCCGGTACGCTTTCCATTTCGATATTGCGGGTGTCCGCGATAAAATCCTGCCGTGCGTTTCTCTGCCTGTCCAGTTCCTTGCCCAGTGCCTGAAGTGTCCTGCCTTGTTTCATAAATCATTGCTCCTTTCTTTTTGCAACTTGAAATTATCCCGCCAATAGCCATTGGCGCGCTTCCGAGAAATTTGAAAACTCCTCCACCCAGCAATGGCCGGTGGAGTTGTCGATGGCGACGAAAATGCCGTCCGGCGCCCGGAGATAATAGAGGCCGTAGTCGCTTTGGTCGCCTGTCTGTTGCTTGCGCGAATAGCATCCGATGATGTTCGCCGCTCGCTGGTCGTCGATTTGTTTTGGCTCGTTCACATGGATTCCCCCTTTCTTGAAAGTCTGATGATGCGTTGATTGCTTCTGAAAATAGGAACACCCCCGAACCGCTATGATTCGGGGGTGTTTGTGTCCTATTCTTTTTTATGGTATGTAATTGAAATTCGGGAGTTTGACGGAAAGGGTTACGATTGGAGGCGTTCCCGAAGAAGCACTATATACTTTTCGCGATTTGCCGCTGTAATGTCATGGTCTTCCAATGCCGCATCAATGGACACCTTCTTTTTCTTGATGTAGCCTAACAACGCTTGAATCGTTCCTTTGTCAATACCGCGCATCTCCACACCGTCGCTTAAATTGCACATCATTTCCGCCTCGCTTTATGTGCGGTATCACACATGGAGTTGTTCACGAAGCAGTTGCGTATATTTTGCGCGGTTTTCTACTGCAATGTCATGATCGTCCAAAGCCGTCTCGATAGATACGGCCTTTTTTCGGATATAACCCATGAGAGCCGAAAGCAAGCCTTTATCTACTCCAAAGTCCACACCACGATTAAATCCACGCATTTCAACACCGTCGCTCAGATTGCACATCATTTCCGCCTCGCTTTCCATTTCGTATGTCATGGAGATGGAGAAGCTGCGACAAATTCACTGGGGGACATCATCGCGGGGGTGGTTATTTCGGATGAAAGGAAGTCTTTGTCTCCTGTAAGCAGAATATCCGCGCCCGCTTTGACTGCGGCTCTCAAAATAGGTCTGTCGTTTACATCTCGGATTGCCGATTCTAAAGCCGTCTCCTCCTTCGGGACAGGCACCAGTTCCAATGTCGTTCGTGCGGTCGCTAAAAAATTTTCAAGTGCCGAAAGTTTCTTTGGGAATTTCTGTTGGAATATCCGTTTCAGCTCATCCAGGTTCTGTTCACAGATCATGCAGTGATTCGGATAGGATGCAGCTTTTTTATATGCCGCCGCAGGAACTCCGTTCGGATTCAATGCGGCGGATACAAGCACATTTGTGTCTATCAATACTTTCATATCCGCCCCGTATGCCGAATTTCTTTGACAAGCGCCATTACATCTTCGTCCGATGTCAGCCCTGTGCGTTCCGCTTCTCCGGCCATCTCATTCTGAAAGACCTGCATCGCATAAACCGCCGAATTTACGAGGCGAACCGTATTCCCCTCGACGATGAATGACACTTGGTCGCCGCTCGCCACGCCAAGAGCCGCGCGCGCATTTTTCGGTATGGTAACTTGTCCGCCGCGCATGACCTTTGCGTTGCCGACAAAAGATTCCGCCAACATGATGCTTTCTCCTCCCAGTGTTTCACGTCTCTTTTGCTATGTTTATTTTACCATGAAAGCAGGGGAGATTCCATAGGATTTTGCGGGGACGATTGAAGTACGGAAAAGCCCAGGCTGTTTGCAAGCCTGAGCTTTCCCTCTTTGCCTCCCGTTACTCGGCAATTCCCAATTCCTTCAACGCCAAAAACAAGTCATTGTCAATATCCAAATGCTTTGCCAGTTCCGTGTACTCTGCCAATCGTTTTTCTCCGATTCGGCATTTCAATTCCTCTGCATACTGACCGTAAAAATTCGCAAGCCTGATGATGCCATCGGTTTCGCCGTCCCGTGCGGCTCTGATATACCAATCCGCCGCCGATTTGTCGCTTTGCTCCGTGCCCCTGCCCAGTCGGCACAGATCTCCCATCTTGATTTTGGCGGATGTAACCCCTCTTCTCGCCGCTTTTTCATAATAGAAAGCGGCTTTTGCGTAATCCTGCGGCACTCCATCTTCCGGATAGCCGTGATAGTAAATCCCCCCTAATTTTTTCATCGCGTTCTTGTATCCACCATCTGCCGCTTTTTCATACCACTCGACTGCTTTGGTCATGTTTTTTCCATACGGCCATTTTCCATAGCTATATTCATCTCCAACTTGATACATCGCGCTGCGGTCTCCCGACTCGGCGGCCTTCATCAGCCAAAAGGCCGATTTGTTTTTGTCAGGTGTTTCCATGTCCTCGTACAACCGAGACAAACTCTGCATGGCTTTGATGTCACCCCGATTCGCCGCCTTCGTGTAATACTGAAGGGCAGTTTTCCTATCTTCTTCTGAATCGAAAGCAACACGATCATATATTCTGGCAAGCGCGTGCGCCCCTTTCGGGTTCCCGGCGTCTATCGCCTTTTTATACCATTCGGCAGCCTTTTGTATATTGGTATCGCGATAGATATAGGTGTTTCCAATAGTCACACGCTTTTTTCCTGTTTTTTCTTCCTGTGAATCGTCGGCAACCTCGTCTCGTTCATCGTCCCCATCATATTCATATCCACAATATGTATTGCCAAGACGTATCATGGCATTGCTGTTGCCGTACGCTGCGGCCTTTTCAAACCACTCGACCGCCTTTTCTCCATCCGCATCTACACCATACCCGCAGGAATAGAAATTCCCAAGACCATACATTCCATCGGCGTTTCCGGCATCTGCCGCTTGCTTGTAATAGGCAAACGCCTTGTCCGTGTCCCTTCTTCGCGCAAATCCTTCGTTGTAAACATCTCCCAGCCGCGCAAGCGCATCGCTGCTTCCTATGTCGGCCGCTTGTTCATAACAGGATACGGCAACGTCGTAATCTTTCCGTTCCATCGCCTCCGCACCTGTGGCCAGCAGTTTTTCTATGGATTCTGTGTGCTTTGTGTTTTCCATTTGTATCCCTCCTGTGCTTCTAATGTTCCAATAGCCGCCTGACTAACCAAGCGGCAAAAGCTATAATTCCTAAAATTGTATATGCTAAAGTGGGTCCGTTTATATCATATTTTTTCAAATCGGCGTCTCCTTTTACCCGCATCTGCACCATGTCGCGAAATTCTCGCAGTTGTTGGACAACAAATCGTATTCTCGCTCGCCCATGCGGAAATAGGCGCGCTCCATAATCTCGTCCGGCGTGTAGGCGGGCGTTTCCTCTATCCGGTAAATTTTTGCCCCCTGTGCAAATTCCGCCAGCGTTGCGGTTTTGACAACGTAATCATCGTACTCCACAACGCCGCCGTTTCCGTCGTAGATGGCATGATGACTGTATAAATCGCGGTCTACGGCAATATGGTCGCCTTTTTTGAACCATCGAATAACTTGGCGAATGGTTTTCAGCGAGCGTTTTTCGCCGACTTCCAACGGATTCGCAATGCTGTCCCGGACGTTGTTAAGCTGCTCAATTCTCTTGCCGATATTAGGGGAGAGAGTTTTGACAATACGCTCTCCCTCTCGTCGATCATCGTTTGTCATTAAGGCATCTTCTCCGCTCAATGAGTCCATCGCTATAAGCAGAGCGGTCAACCCCGAAGCGATTTTCAGCCCCCATTTGAGCAGAAGGGCATCCGCCAAGCCTAGACGCTCAGATTCGTCCGGGTGGTTCTGCCATAGTTCGATGACTTGATCCGCTGTGGGATTGTCCAACGGATTTCGGAAAGGTTCGTTCTTCTTCATTTCTTTTCCTCGCTCGTAGGTTCAAGGCTTGCGAAGTATTGTCCGATTTCGCGGATATTCTTCAACACCTCAGCCATCTTCTTCGTATCGTCGGATTTCTCAGCTTCGGCATAATTCATAATTTGCCTGTTAAGTGCGTTGGCCTTCTCCACAAGCTGCATGGCGTCAATCGTTCCGACAGGCTCCAGCGCTGCTTCCATGATAATATTTTTTATGTCACCTTCCAGCATTTTCGCAATCGATACAACCGCCTGTACGTCCGCATCGTCCGCTATCTCTTCGGGCGGATTCTTCATACCCTCGATGATGTCGAAAAGCTCCTTCATGTGCGGATCATTGCGTAGTTCGGCGATTTTTTGTGGGTTTAACATTGTGTGTTCCTCCTTCTGATAAACATATGGCACAGGCAATTTATCGCCTGTGCCATAATCATAATTAACCATACTTTTTTCAAGAGATTCAACTACATATCTGTGCATAGTCTCGGGCAATGACTTTTACAGCAAGAAAACCATCGACGTCCTTTCTGATGCGTGTATTATATTTCGGGATTTTAGGTTACCACCCTGGGGCACTTTTAAGCGTTTCCTCAGAAATATGCGAGCCGCAATCACTGCTCTCATGAAGGCTAACAAAACGACCAGTGCTCTCAAACCAGGCATCCCTTTGCCGACATTTTTTCAGTCGTCGCCGCTGAGGGAAACGGCAGCTAAAAAGAGCTTCAGTCCTCCCGACTCGCCACGAGTCTTCGCTACGGACATCAGTTGGCCGTATTTTTTAAATATCATGTAAATGTAGCCTCCCCACAGGATAACCCCCAGCCAGTTCGGTAATATCCATGTCACTAATTTCACGAACAAGTACATGATGACAACCATCAGCACAGCGGAGCCAAATGCACTACCCATGCTTTTTTCCTTTGCTTGGTCGTAACTTAGGCCGAACGTCGTCAAAAGGTGGTTCAGATCGCCAATTAAAATGTTCTTCTGCTTGTCGGAAAGCTGTTCCATCTGATTTATCCGCTGCATAAAGACTTTTACTTCATCGACTTTAGCAGTCTTTTTTTCAATGCCCAAAAACGACAACTTTTCATCCACTGATAGTCCAGCAAAATAATTTACGAGGGCATTATAATTTCTCTCAATTATCAGAGCGAACTGGCTAACCTCGTTAAAAAAACCCTCCTGCGTTTCTTCGTCGACCTGCGCCATTATGTCGTCGCACTGTTTCATGCACCCTCCGTACCGTTCAAGGACGGACACCATGGCATCAAATTTGGAACCGGACGCGGAATCCAAAAAATTCTTAATTTCGTTGTCGGATGCCACGGCATACTTTAGGTCGCCTTGGATTGCCGCCTTAATGCCAGCAAAATTTTCTTTCAACTTTTCAATATCTGCGGCTGTTCCAAGCGCGAGACCTGTAGCCCTTACCTTTGCATCTCTATCCCCTCCCGCGACGGGGATGTTCATTTTTTTCGCCATACTTACACCTCCGAACTGAGTTCCTTTAGCGCCACCCTAGCATCCTCGTGTCCCTTTGAAGCCGCTTTTTTGTACCACTGGACGGCGGCTTCCACGTCGACAGTCACTCCTAGGCCATACTGACAGCAGAGTCCCATATTAAATTCGGCATCGGCGCTACCCTGCTGCGCCGCCACCCTGTACAGTTTTACGGCACTGTCGTAGCTTTGCTTTATGCCCGTGCCGTTAGCGTAGCAGACCCCAAGCTCCACAATGGCTTCAGTATGCCCCTTGTCCGCAGCCTGCCTAAGGTAGTCAGCCGCCAGACGGTTGCTCTGCTCCGTTCCCAAGCCGTCGAGGTATGCCATGCCCACCCGGTAAAGGACGTCCCCGCCGCCTCCACCAGAGGCTTCTTTAAAAAGTTTAAAGGCGTTCTTCTCTCCCGCCTCCCTGCTTTCATGGAAAACGTCGTCATAGTGCTCCATATGCAAAAGCCCCAGCTGATACTTTGCATCATGAATGCCATGATCCCCAGCCTTAGCGAAGAAATCTTTTTTTTCATGAAGAGGGATGTCTGCCAGTAAGGCATACCTATAAATGGCATCGTAATTTCCCCACATGTCGGCAGCTTCTTTGTACAGGGAAATGGCTTTTTCGCGGTTTGCAGGAACACCTTCCCTTCCCTCCTCATATATCTGCGCCGCCTCATTCAAATTTTGGGCAGTACGCGCGCTTTTTTCATACCAGCGAAGCGCAAATGCACAGTCGGCAGGAAATAACCGACCGCTTTTGCAGAGATTGGCGATAATTTCCGCCGCCTCTTTGTCCGATTGGGCATCTCCTTCGGCGAAAAGGGCATCGGCTCTTTCCTGATCCTGCTGCAGACCGAGACCGTAGCGTATCATCAGCCCCAGATACCACGATGCTGCTGCATTGCCGCCTTTTCGACTTTCGGCAAAGAGTGCCGCAGCCTTGCGGTAATCTTTTTCATTCAGACAGGCAAGCCCCTTTTGGGCAAGTCCGTAAATGCGCTCAGTTTCCTGATAATCCTTGTCAAAAGTTATATTAGAAAAGGAAACGTTCTGGGCTGCAAAATCAACGGGAACGTTACTTTGGATTTTGACAGTGACATTTCCCAGCCCAGTAAAATGCCAATTTTTCACATCAGCGGAAAGGACGTAGTCACCTTCTGTCAGGTATACTTTTTTCTTTTTGTCATCCTGTTTTTTCAGACGATTTTGAAGTTCCTGCTGATTTGTCACGATGGTTTCGATATTTTGGAGAATATTTTCGTCAGATGTATATTTTTTTACATATTTATATTTGTCCTCACGTTCATATTTTGCAACTTCCGTGTTAAAGAGCCGTAATATGCCGCAGTCTTGGGCCAAAATTCTAAGTCCTTCCCCGGAATCCGGCACGGCACGCAAAATGGCAGCATAATACCTGACAGTGTAAGGATCAAGCATCAGTACATCAAAGAGGCCACGCAACAAATCATCGCCGGTTAGACGATTTTGCCGCACCATTAGTTCGAGATTGTTAAACTTAGCAGAGGCCCTTTTCGGGTCAAAATCCGCCCGTCCCATAATTCCTTCATCTGTCAGGATGCCGGTGACCAAAGGTGCTACGGCACCGCACCAGTAAGAAAAACACTGCAGTTCAAATTCTCCATGGAGTTCGTTAAAACGCTGTTCCTTAAAACGTCGCATTTTATCGTTGTCGGTGTTGCCCGTAGCCCATTTTGCGATTCCTGAAACGGCGTCCATGCCCATGTTTAAGGCTTCGGCCTTCAGCGCGCCCGAGATGGCTCCCGTAATGCCAAATCCACCGCCCGTAAAGCGCATACCACTCCCAGCTTCTATATTGAGCTGCCGAGCGTATTCTTCCACTTGGGCGCAAGCTTTAAATAAATCTTCAAGGCCACGCTCTAAGGGGCGGCGTTCCATGAGCATATCCATCAGATTTTTTTCGTCAATGTCATCGACGTGATTATCGAGCAGAGTTTCAACGCCGATGCCTACGGTCATCTGAATATAGATATTTAACTTTGGAATCAGCTTTTCCACAAAGTCGTCGAAAGTTTTGATTTCCTCTTTTACGAAGACGTCGTATGCTGCAAGATTGTCCCAAAAATATTGCTCCAGCAATTGGTTGCACTTTATGTATCTGGCATCATCTCCGCTAAAAGTCAGCGTATATTCGCCAATTTCATATTTTTTCCCGGCATTTCTGACAGGCCGGTTTTGGGGCGAAGCGGCGGTTTCGTGCAGCGGTTCCGGCGGATTTGCCGATTCATTGCCTATGATGAGTTTCATGCCGCAGGCGAAGCAAAATTTCGCCTCGTCCGGCAATTTTGCGCCACAGTGATAACAAAACACAGGCAAACCTCCTCTAACTTCTACATTGGTGTCCATCAGGGGACACAATAAAACTTTTTATAAATCCTCGTCCTCAACCTTCTCCGTTCCGTTTGTGATGGTACGCCACTCATCCCTGAGATACGCATCCTCGAAGTTCATCAGCAGTGACTCATCCGCGCCAATCACATCCGCAATAGCGGAAAGCTGCTGGAACGTGATGACTTGCGCTCCTTGCTCTAAGTTTGAGATGACTGTTGTTTTCACGCCAATTGTCTCCGCCAATTCCTTTGTCTTGATTCTGTGGAGTCGTCTGTAGTAGCGTATGTTGTGCCCCAGCAACACCTTTTTCTCATCAAAGGATAGCTCCTTGTCCATTTCCGTCACCTCGCTTTCCTATCAGTTCCTCGGAATCCCTCTCCACCACATCTGCCGCTCCAAGTCGTTGAAGGACACCAGCAGGGCTATGTCAATTTGCAATCCATCCGCAATGTCCAGCAAGAGCAACAACGAAAGGTTATCACTGTATCTTCCACGCTCTATGCGGCTCAATGTACTGGTGCTGACATGTGCTTTTTTCGCCAATTCGTCCTGCGGCATCTCGCGCAATGTTCTGTAATAGGCGATCTTCGCGCCCACCTGTTTGAAGAAAATTTTTCGCCCTATATCCATACGTCCACCTCCCCAATGAGGGTCTATCTTTCTATATATTATCCCACAAAACCGTTGAAAATATCCGCCAGTCTTCGTCAAGTATTAGCAAAAACCATGCGGCGATAATATGCTTCGTATCTATGGTATATAAGCATTTTTCCTGCAAATAACGTCATGTGGAAACGAAGGCATGGACAGCACAAGTTCCTTGTACGGCGATGGATGCAGCGCGTTCAAAATTCATGCGGTTTTTCCCGAAATGCGCGTTTTCCCACAGTATAACCGTGGAACAGCGGCTTTTGGTGTCCCAGCGGGACACGGGACAGATTTTTTGCAAAAGAAAAAACGCTGCCACGTTCGGCAGCGTCCGTTTTGCTCGTATGCAATATCAATGGGGTGGTTCGCTTGGTGGTGGCTCCAAGTAGAGATACAGATTCCAGTAGTATTTGTGGGCATCGGCGGGGTCGATGGCATTATCCGTGCGAAGATGTACGTCGATGGACTCCATCATTTGGCTTTTGACAGTGTTTCCTGATAGCGGCAGCGAAATAGTCGCTTGTTCTCCCTGTCCGATGGATTCGGCGTTGATTGTTATGGGGGCGGCGCCGCTCCGTTTCACTTCCATGCGAGGGTTTTGGACGGTATCTTGCCCGTCGTTCTCTATATGAAGCGCCAGCGTCCAATCCTCCGGCAACGCAAGGGTTCGGCGGTAGTAGTTGTCACGCCCGATTTCCTTCCAATTTTTCCACTCCGCATAAGGCACGGTGATGGTTTTGCCGTCGAAAGGATTTCCGTTCAGAAGCAGTGTCGCTTGGATGGCTGTCTGCGGTTTGGGGGCTTGGGTCAGTGGCTGCCTTGTTTCCGGTGCTTCGCTCTCCTGTGCTGTTTGTTGCACCGGTTCTTGGATTTCGGTTGCCGGGGAGGACTGCTCTTCTTTTTTGGTTTCGTTTTTTTGTGGCGTATGCTCCTGTGACGTTTGCGGCGTCGGCATGGTTTCCGACGGGGCGCGATAAAACAGGAAGCCGATCAAAACGATGCTCAGGAGCAACCCGCAGATGAGCCACGGTTTTGCGCGTTCAAATGTCAGGGCATGCTTCAGCGCTTCGGCGGAAGAGTATCGTTCTTTGGGGGCAAAGGCCGTCATGCGGTGCAGGATGTTCCGCAGGCCGCCCTGTACGGCAGGGTCAAGCAGTTCGTCCAGCGTTTTTCCCAGCGCGTAGAGGTCGCTTCTTGCATCCGTCTGTCCGAAGCCGTATTGCTCCGGCGGAGCATAGCCGGTGGTGCCGAGAATGTGCGTATCGGGTTCGTCGCCTTCGCGCATTTCTCTTGCCGCGTCAAAATCCACAAGCCAAACTTGGCGTCCCTGCCAGATCAGGTTCGAGGGCTTGATGTCCCGGTGCAGGATGCCGGCGTGGTGAAGAACCGAAAGGCCATCGGCCATTTGCAAGAGAATGGAACGGACTTCGCTTTCGGTCAGGAAGTTCCCGTCCTCTTTGAAATCCTTCAAATTCTTTCCGCTTACATATTCTTCGACCACCCAAGTATCCGTCCCGCTTTCCGATACGAAGCGGATGCCCGGCCAGAGGGGATGGGAAAGCTCTTTCAGCTTTCGATAGGGAAGCCCTGTTTTTCGGATGTGCTTGATGATGACCGGGCGACCTGCCTTGTCCGAGGCAAGCCATACGGAGCCGCGCTCGGTTTCCTTCAAAAGCCTGCGCCCGGTGAAGTTTTCGTCCATATAGGTCTGTATGCGTCCGTCCAAGTTTATCACCTTGCTTCCCGATGCTCCCATGATGTATTATTGTACCACAAGGGCACATATTCGCGCTAAATTCGCGCTTCGCGCTCATTAAGCGCTCATATTGTACCACAGACGGGAGGGAATCGGTATGACGGAGAAAAACACGGGCGAGCTGCAAGGGGAATTGAAGAAAGCGAAGGACGTAACGGCTTTCCTGCAAGAGAACAAGGACGAGCTGCAAGTGAAAACGCTGCCGGAATATTTGGCGGCTCTGCTGGAAAAGAAGGGCATGACGAAAAAAGAGGCCGTCCACGCGTCGGGCCTCGAACGCACCTATGCGTACCACATCTTCAAAGGCGAGAAGAACCCGCAGCGCCCGAAGCTCTTGGCGATTGCGTTTGCGCTGGGGCTGACAACAGAGGAAACGCAGTATCTCCTGCGGCTGGCGGGGCTGTCGCCGCTTTATGTGCGCCGCCCGTGGGACAGCGTAATCCTTCACGCCCTCGATCATCGGCAGAGCATAATGGAAACCAATGCACTTCTTCAAAGCCTTGGAGAAACGCAATTATTGAAATAGAAGGAAAAGAAACCGGGATAAGCAATCAACGCTTATCCCGGTTTTGTTATGCCTGAGCAAACTGGCCTTGCCGACGTTCTTGCAGATAGTCGATCACTCCGGCCTTGGGGATTTTCCAAATGCGCCCAATACGAAATGCTCCCAATTCGCCGGACTTCATAAGCTGGTATGCGGTGCTTCGCCCAATCATCAAAGTCTCGCAAAGCTCGTCGAGCGTCATCAAGCCTGTTTCGGTATTTTCCATGCTGTTTTTCCTCCAATCTGCTTCATGTTTGTTGTCAGGTTATAGCTGATGTTTGTCGTAGGAAAAATCTTTAGAAAAGCATAGGCAAGCCGAAATCAGACTGCCGGGATTTTCATGGTCTTCCATGTGGATACAAAATCTTGCAAGTCAGAGCAAGTGATTTGATAAGCCCGATGTCCGGGTTCGCGATAAGCTGGCAGCTTTCCTGCGTGGATGTACTTGTAAATGGTCTGCGTACTGTAACCGAGTGCAGCAGCAGCTTCTGTGGCGGTAAGAATTACCTTATAAACAGGCATATATGACACCTCCCCGTAATTTTTATTCGTCTATAAACACACCTTAATTGTTCATGATTAAAAATATGTTCCATTAAAATAATAAAAGATGAGTTTCTATACATAAAAATAATTTATAAATGCAAAAGATAATACCGGAAGCATTCGTATAATGAAACGAATCATTTATACCACTTAAATAAAGAATATGAAGGGTACGATATTTGCAGAGTTCAAAAGTTTTTCTAAACTATATTGAAAGCCACACAGGGTTCTGCTTCCATTCGGTTCTTGGCCTCTGAGCAACAGTTGTAGGATGGATATAGTTATCAGGAAAAGAAATGTGGCACTGTATGTAGGAAGACAAATTTTTCAGGCGGCATTTCCGCGATACTTGGCATTCCAAAGATATGGCAACATACATACATCGACGAAAAGGAGCGTTTCAAATGAAATCGACGAAAAATCAAACAGTTCGTTTTCGCGTAGACAAAGACACAAAAGCTATTCTGGACAGCAAGGTGGCAGCATCAGGAATGACAATCAGCGAATTTATGAGACAAATCATCCATAACGGCGCGGTAAATCCAATGAGCAACGGCAAAGAAATTGTCCGACAAGTTGCCATGCTCCATGAGGATATGCTCAATTATCACAACGACATGGCAGAGCGAGTGCAGTCGCTTCAAAATGCAGTTGAGGATAATAATGCACTGCTACGGCAAGCAAACGAGCTTTTCCATAGCCCTGCCATTCAAGAGACGATAATAGTACAGAGGGAAAGAATGTTCTCCGTCTTGGATGGGCTGATGGACTGCTACAAGGAAAAAGAACGTACCACAGAAGAAGCCCTGCATCAATGCCTTGCAACAGCCAATATTAGAAAGGGGCTGTAACTATGGCTTGCTCAATTTTTAAGGTTATTCCTCATGCGGATGCCGATAGCAACAAGCTCTATGAACGCTTAAATTACATACGAAATCCTGTGGCTACCGATGTATGTCTGACATGCAGCACGTTTGTGTCGTGCAGACACCCGTGGGAGGAAATGATGCTAGTGAAGCAAAGCCATTTGTCGCCTTGCAACAACACTTTAGCAGGGAAGCATTTTTTCGAGTACGTCGTTTCCCTGCCCTGCGGGGAATCCTACCGTGTACAGGATTTTCTGCGGTGCGTGCAGGAAATCAATCGGTTCCTGTCATCATACAGTGAAGGGCATTACCAGACAATCAGTTGCGTACATACCAACACGGACAACCTTCACGCGCACATCATCGTCAACAATATCGACTGGTTGACAGGGAAGCGGTTGCACTTGTCAAAGCCTTGTTTCTATGGGATAATGGAAAACGTTAGCAACGTGCTTCAACGATCTGGGTTTCCTCCTTTAGCGGCGATGATTGCGGTCGAATGAATGCAGGATGGATATATGTAGGAGAAATG
>CAMVIO010000016.1 GCA_947167555.1 uncultured Selenomonadales bacterium | reverse complement strand
CGCCGGAACCGCATTTCCAGACTCCCGGCAAACACGGAGAATATCCGTAAGAACAGACTCGTCCACCAAAGGACGGACGCCGTCATGGATGATGACAATATCCTCATCGGAGCATTTTCCATCCAGATAACATACCCCATTGTGAATAGACTCCTGAACGGTCTCTCCTCCTGAAATCACCCATTGGAATTTCGAAAGATTGAACTGCGCCGCGTAGGAACGCACAACATCATGCCAGCCGTCAATACATACGACGCCAATCTGATCCACCTCGGGATGGCGCTGAAAATTTTCCAACGTATAAATAAGTACAGGCTTGTCATACACATTCAGGAACTGCTTCGGCACATCCTGCTTCATGCGCGATCCGGTGCCGCCAGCAACAATAATTGCAATGACGCTCATGCACTGCCTCCTTCGCTTCGTCTATATTCCAACCCCTGCGAATTATTTCCCAAGCAAGGAACAAACCTTTTCCGCGCTCCGCTCAATTCCTGCCGCTATATCCGGAGAAAAAAACCGCGGCATCTTCCGAACACGCGCCTCGCGACAACAATCCTTTTTCCAGACTTTCGCCACTTCCCGGGATAATTCTTGCGGCGAATGAACCGTTACCGCCAATTCGGAAATGTCAAAGAAAAATTTATCTTCGGATTCCGGCGGAGCTAACGCAATCAACTTCATCTCAGGCCGCAAAAACATAAGCTCCGCAAAAACCCCCGACGTTGCGTCGCATATAGCAAAATCTGCCAACGAAACAGCTTTCTCCAACTCGAACGTCCCCGGCAAAACCGTATCGCAAATCTGATAAAGCATATCCAAATCCGGTTTCTTGTCTCCCAGCCGATACGTACAATGATGGGATTTCGCCACAACATAAAAGCGCTGCCGTAGCTCTTCCCATACAGCAGCATAGCGGCTTATGGAAGAAAACTGATCCCATGTCGGACAATAAAGCAAAATGGGCTTCTCCGTGTCAATCGACAATTCTTCTTTAATCTTATCGCTATCAGGCTTCTGTTGGAAATAAGGAAAATACCGTGGATATGACATATCAACGATTCGTTCCGGAGGAAGAAGTTCCAACAACTTCTTCACGTCAAATTCACCATGCGTGAATATGCAGTCAAAGCCATGTGCAACCTCTTCCCGCAAGCTGAAAACTTTCTCCTTGAAAAAGTTCACCCCGTAAAAAAGGAGACACTTCTTCCCACGATAAGGTGCAAGATTACGCGGATATTGGGTCGTAAACGCAATTTTCGCATTTGGATTGAGCAAAGTAGAATACTCAATGCCACTGCTTTCCATCAAAGAAACAGCTCTGTCATAATCAAACCAAGCCCCGGCAGTATTCAACCAACACGGCTCAATCACCATGCGAACCCGGATGCCACGTTCCCGCATGGCAGTATAAAGCGGAAGGAAATGACTGAACTCAAAGGCATCCACAAAATAGAACTCAACCTCTGATTGCCGATCCTGCCGTAAGTGATGCTCCTTGGTCAGCGTATCAAAAACATATTTTACATCACGCCGGAGCAAATCTGCGTCGTACTCTATACCTTTTCGACGGTCGTGATCAAGGAAATCTCCTGCCAAAACATAAGGAGCTGCAATAGCTTCCTCCCAAAAAAGGAAACGATTAATTCCCGCCTGTTGCAACTGCATCGCAACCTCTGCCGAAGCATTTTGCCCCATGGAAAGGATGGTAATTGAGGAAGCAGAAAGACGCCTGTATTCCTCAAATGCCAAAACGGGGATGCCTTCTATTGTTTTTGCCGAACCTTTATGGTTATCCACAAAGCAGGCAATATTTTCCTTTCCCAATAGTCGCAACGCTTGCGACCCGATCTTGCCACAACCAAATAAAATAATTTTCAAATCCATCGGTTTGTATGTTCCCTTTCAAAAGGTTTCAATCCTGTCCCATTCTATGCGGGTTTTGAAATTTAGCATAAATATTTTTCTTATCTTCAATAAGCTCTTCATCTTTTCGATAGTCATAATAGTGCAATGTCGAAATATATCTCTTGAATGCGCTATTATTTCCCAACACATTTGGAATATGATGTTCGCTTAAAAAATGCTTAAAAGCATTATACCGTTTTTCTAACACCTCATTAAATTCTTCATAATTTAGACTCAAATAGAACTCAAACAAAGAATCCTTCGTTTCATCAAAATCATGCCTTATGGAATTGGGAATGTGGAAAAACTCGGCAATCTCTCTAGTCCTACTATCAATACATTTTACAAAAGCAGGTATGTGATTTTGCAGAGCAAGAATATTCCCATGGATTCTTGACCCATAGGAAAAAGAAAATGCGCCTTGTTTTATTCTTTTGCTCCACAAGAAATAATTGCAATCGCCATCTATTCTTCCTTCTTGATATAGTTTTTGAAAAGGGGATTGATACTCCACCGCATCAAAATTATTGATTGTTTTTGGCGAATACAGTGCTTGAAAATAAATATCCTGGCAGAAAAATACCGCGTTATCATTTTTCTCCCACAAACGCAAATCAATATCACTTACAAACCTTCCCGAGAACATCGGTCGAAATTCTTTTTCCTCACATTTCTTGGAATCTATTCTTAAAGCATCATCATAAAATAAAGATGGACAACCTGAAACAAAAAGGGAGGGAAGTCCTAAACTCTCTAACCACGCTTTAGTAAATTCTCCACGCAGTGTGATAGTGCCTCCTGTTTTAAGTACTGATTCAACATATCGTTTTGCAGAATCAGAACACTCGTTTAAATTCGCGAATGAATAATCCAGAGTGCTTTGTGCACCTGCTCCTAAAATATAGATCGGAATTTTTAAGCTCAAAAACCATTTCGCTCTCGCTTCCATTACCCTAATATTATAAACAGAAAATATATTCGCTTCCATGTAAATACAAATATCAAAATTACGCCGTACCCAATCTTCATCGAGCTTAATATATTTATCTACTTCCGTCCATGGCATATATCGGGTCTGAAAGTTTTCATCGTAAAACCAAGACATCCCAGCCATAAAATATACAGTATCACCAGAATTTTTATTGGGAATATAGGTCCTTGGCTGAAGCAAATCTTCCCCAGCAAAAGTCAAAAATAAAATTCTAGGATTTTCTTGCACATTAACCCCATCCTTAGATAATTATTAATCAGCTAATTCTCCAACCCACGCTACAAATAAGCCTTTTATAGAATCCTTTTCCCCATCATAATGAAGGTACTGTTGTATGGTCACCTTTGAGCAATACTTTATTAACATATTTTTTAACTCTTCTTCATCAAACCACTGTTCATAATCGCTGATTTGCATTGTTCCCAAAAGCCGCTTGGTTTTATCAATCAAAACAATTCTACCTCCTGGCTTGACAACTCGAGCCAATTCTCGGATGGCAGCGTCCGTATCTATTGCATGCTCTAATGACTCACACGCATATACCACGTCAAACGTGTTGTCAAGATACGGAATATTTGTCAATGTGCCTTCCTTTGTGATTATGTCCATGCCATGGAGATACATAGCCAGCATATCTAAATATAAATCCACCGCGTAGTATTCATTGTTTGGACTATCCTCCATCAAATTTCTTAAATAACGCCCTTTCCCGCATCCGACATCCAATACCTTAATCACTCGAGTTCCCTTATTAGACGCTTCTGCAACTATACCACGGATCGTCTGATAACGCTCATCTTCGCGACTGATATAAGGGATATAACGATAAGCTCCTCTCTCAAAGGAAAGCGCATTCTGATAATATAGAGCATCCAGATAATACTTTACCGCCCAACTGATTTCCGACTCGGGGAAATAATCATTTTTCTCATTCGGGAAATCAGGATGAATATAGCTCCCGAACCATCCGCCGGATTCACTTTGCAAGCTACGCGCATAAGCAAATGCTTTCTTTCCCCGTTCTAAATCTCCCAATCGGAACCACACAATCGCAAGCTGAAAAAGCCCCGTCGAACATACCCAATTGACGTTATGATAAGCAGGCACACTTCCATCCTCTTTTTGAAATGCGGCCATATTCGCCATGGCCGCCCGAGCCATCCCCTCGGCCCCCATGTCCAGAAGCCCTTCCATGACATAAGCATGAAAATGGGAAAGCAGCGAAAAATGCAAAATCTGTTCACGATATGTTTCCATATAATAGCAAAGGATCTTATAAGCACTCGTTTCATATCGAGGTTCATTGAAAACTTTCCCCGCATCTCGCAAAGGAGAAAGACAATAAATATGGATAAGCTCCGAACAGGTCCGTTCATCTCCCCATGCCTCTTGCGTAGGTGTAGCCAGTCGACCATCCGATTGCATATTACCGAGAATCCAATCACAGCCTTTGCGAATATGCCCATCGACTTCGGGCAAAATTTCGCGTATTGCTAATAGTCCTTTTAAAATCTGCGCAGAATCAAAAACATACGGCGCTTTATCCGTCGTATCGTACCAAGAGCCATCTTCTTTTTGAATAGAGCAAAGCCACTTGGCATACGAAATAGCCAAATCACGCTGTCCCCACCGCAAAAGAGAAGGGATGAAATAGCCTGTTACCTCAGGATACGGACTCTTCAACTGCGAATTGTTGAACACTCCCTGTCCGTCTGTCGTATGCTTTCGCATCCATTGCACAGCCCGCATATGAGCCTCAATATAATCAGGACGCCCTTCAATTCGTTTACGAATACTTTCAGCTCTTACTGTATCCCAGGTTCGATAGGAATGAATTCCCGCCGCTTCAAGTTGAGCCATTATCGTCTGCTCAAATTTCGTTGAAACCGTGATCACAATTTCATCACTTGTTTGTTTTAGTTCTGACAATTTTTCCGAAAATGAAAAAATTGGAATTGCCGCTGCAACGTCACGTTTATTGTCATCATTATCAACGAAATATCGAATACTCGATTCTCCCAAAAAAGCTGCACAACGTTTCCCTTGCTTGCCTGCTCCAAATAAAATGTACACCATCTCACCTCCGGCTCATCGCGAATCGTTCAATTGATTGGCAACAACCTGCCACACCCGATACTCATGCACGCCACGTTTTACCATCTGAGTAATTACCTCATAAATTTTATCGCTACCAACAGAAATCACAATATCAACGTCCTTATCCATGATTTCGTCAAAAGGAAGTATCGGTATCCTCTCTTTATAAGATCCTATCTTACTTATGTCATTATCCGCAAATGCAGCCACCTTATCCCCCAGCGCTTTAGCTGCGCGACTTCCAACAACACCTGCTCCCCAGAGAACAATCCGTTTGGTTGGCAATGTATTTATAAAACATTTAAGTTCTGGCAACGCATTTCGAAATTTCTCATATACTGTCTCATTAACTGTTTCTGCATCACTTAAATATGAAAAAAAAGCTCCGCACAAATCGGCTGGTCGATTTTTTAAGCTTGACAGAGTAAAATCAATATGAATTTCCCTCAACCGTCTCCTCTGGCTTCGAATCTTCTCTTTTTTTGTCTCTGTCAAACTGCCGTCATGGAGTCGGTAATCATACAAGACCTCCGGAATATGTCGAATTGGATATCGCTCGGCTATTCTCAGCCAATAATCATAATCCTCTACGCAAAACAAATTCGTATCATATTCGCCAACTTCATCCAGCACTTCACGTCGATACATAAAACACGCGCCAATCACATTATGCAATATCAACCGTTCCGGTTCATATCGATAAAAGCCTTCATTTTTATCCGATTCTCGTCCTGAAGAGTCAATAGCTCTCATCTTTGCATAAGTTAAATACACTTCAGGATATGTATCCAACAACGCCTTCATCCGGTAGAGAGCCGAGGGGTGGTATCGATTATCATCAGAAGTCCATGTTAAATATTTTCCCGACGCCTCACGAAACCCGATATTTAGAGAAGCCGGCAACTTTTGATTTGTACGGTTATGAATTACCTTGATCCGACTATTCCGAGCTGCATATTCTTCTAAAATAGCACCCGTTTCATCGGTAGAACAATCATCCACGGCAATCAATTCCCAATTTGTAAAGTTTTGCATCAAAATGCTATCTACAGCCTTTTGAAGATATTTTTGTCCATTGTAAGTAGGTAATACAATAGAAACATCAACTGAATACATACCTTTCACGCTCCTTGCCATTGCTAGGTAGAATATCGCACTTACTTTTCTTTTGGCATTAGCCTATAATGTTCCTCGGTTTCTGCAAGTGCATTTTCTAGCCTTTCTCCAAAAGCTTCCATGGCAAATATTTCCTCATATATTTGTCTTCCGTTTCTTCCAATTTGTTCTAATCTGTCTTTATCTTCAAGTATCTGCTTCATTTTGCTTGCTAATGACTTCGCATCTCCAGCCTTACAAACAAAACCATTCTCCCCATCAATAATAAATTGCGCTTGTCCAACCTCATCGCTTACAATACATGCCTTGCCATACATCATCCCTTCCGTCACAACAATCGGCATGGAATCTTCCAGTGAAGGACAAACGACAACATCAATTTGTGGGAAAATATGTCGCATCCGCTTCCTTGTTAAAAGGCCAAGCATTTTAACTTCAGGGAGACTTTCTGCCAATTTTTGCACGCTTAATCCATATGTATCATTTCCGTAATTACCGATAATCCAAAATTCAACGTTCATGCGACTTTGTTTAGACAACAATTGAATTGCTTGTAGAAAAATATCCTGCGCCTTAAGTTGTATAACTGCTCCTATAATGGCAAAAACGAATCCATGATATCTTCCTCGATTTTGATCCCCCCTACTCACTTCATCAGGAATACCATAAGACAAAATTTTTCGTATCGTCTTCGGATAATATCTCTCAAAATTTCTCTTTGCAATTTCACTAACAGCACATATTTCAATTCTTCTCATTAATTGCTCATTATCATAACTAGGAAACCGATAACGTACATCTTCATAAACAGAGCTATACCTTGCACTCGCTTCATGAATCCACCAAAGGACCGGCTTGATTTTGTTTATTTCACATGCACATTGTATCATCGGGAATACATTTACAATCACAATATCAAACTGACTAATCCAAAACAAATCCGAATTCCCAATATACGGAATGGACAGAGCAATTATAACATTAATTCCATCATCAAGAATTTCATTTATAAAACTTTCATCAGCGGAAGGCGCAGCAACTGTCACCGCATATCCTCGCATCATCAAACACTTTGCCGCATAAACGAGCGCCATACTTCCACCGTGATACCCTAAATCAGCAGTAAGTAATAGAATTTTCTTTTTCCCATTTATGATAATATTCTTTGTTCTAACCCAAAGCTTCCCATGGGACTTCAAACTCAAATATTCTTCCCAATAATATATTTTATCTTTAGGAACATTCAATCCTAATAGCTGATCTCTCATTTCCCGGTAAGCCGAACTCATCAATATAACCGCATCAAATTCAATTGTTGATATTATTTCAGGGTCATATACTTGCATTCCGTCATATTCTTTTATCTCATCTGCTCGATTGTCAATGAATCCAATAATACTATCATTGGCGTTGATTTCATAAAATACTTTTCTTCGATTATTATAATATTTCCCCGTTCCAAAAATCAGCACTTTCATATTAACTCCAAATTTCAAAAAAGTATTTCTTAAATATTTCCTCTTTCATTCTTCTAAAAATTATAATCTTCGAATTATCATTAATTATATCATTTAAAACATCCAACATTTCTTTTTCATATTTTGTCGATGCAATAATAATTTTCTTTTCTTGATCACATTGAATTCTCGTCGGAATTCGCACAGGTATTCCATTATAAGTTAGCCCTCTTTTATCTGCTTTGCGATCATAAATACAAGTGATGTTAACCCCCAAGGATGTTAAAAAGTCTACACATTTTTTTCCTTCTAATCCCAATCCCCATACAGTATACTCGGCTCCTGGCAATATTTCCTTAAAAAAGTTCTTAATATGGATTCGACACGATTTTCTTGTTAACCTGTTCATTAAATACTCTCCAATAATTTTTACACGCAGTTCTCTTCCAGATTTCTCCTCACTTGCCATTAAAGGCAAATTATACCCAAATGATTCAATAATTGGTTTCCACACAATATAATTCATTTTCATCCATGCATGGCACCCAAATGGAAGATTGTTTTTTAAATCTTTATAGCAATGCCCCACATCATGTTCAATTGAAAATGTTTTCGCGATCGATAGCGGTGCCGAAATAAAAGGGATGTCTGACTCTTTAGCACATACAGAAAAAAACAAATCTTCAACTGTAGATACTTCACTGCATGCAGAATATTTTTTTTGAATATCATCTTTATAACCAATAGCAGCTATTGCTCCAGATACCTTACGTAGAGAAAATCCTCCATTACCGACTCTACACCTAAAATCACTCCAGCCGGAAATTCCTGATCTTAACACCGGGGCACCAATATAATCAAATCCTAACTCACAAAATTCTTTTAACCTGTCCGAAAAAACGAATGCATCTAATTGATAAACTAAAACATATTCATATTTATTGAATCGAAGATAAAACTCTTCCGAGAGCATAAGTTTGCTATATGTTAAAGTACTTTTAAAATAATCATCTCTAAATCTTTCTACTGATAATTTCTTATAATTCTCTCCATAGTCAAATTCCAAAGATTCTGGAGCCACGAATGCCATTGGGTAATGTTTCAATATTTGTTTCACTTGATGCAAGGATATTTTTTCAAATTCATCCAAATCCAACTTATATACTGGTATAACAACTATTACTTTTTCCATACTTCCTCACAAACTCAGAACTATAGTTATTATTACTCCTCTATAATTGTTTCTAGGGAAACAATGTCTGCTGTAGTTTTCCCTTTAATCGAATCATAAATTTCCGCAAATTCATCCACAACCGAGATTACAACTACATCGACAGTTGGGAACACAGTATTGTCAGGTGTAAACACCGGTTTATCAATTGAATATAATTCACTACCTCTTCGGTCAATAATAAATGCTACATCCACACTTGAACCTTCTAAATCCGTTGCCAGCAATCTTCCTAAATCTCCCCATCCATAAATTGCAATACTATTATAACCTTTCCCAATAAAAAAGTTCTCGATAGATCCATGTGATATTTTTATTGCTAGCCATTTATACATAACATGATATTGCTTTATATATTTATTCATCTTTTTATTCAAATACAAGAATCTACCGTCATCTTCATTTTTAACAATTACCTGATGGTTTTGTAATAATGATTCCCCATTACACTTAACTTTTTTTACGGCTTTTAAATAATCAAACCCAGTTGTCTCATCCGGTTCCAAATAATTACCTTCTGCCCATTCATTCCAAGCATTTAAAATAACAAATGGATTTCTATTATCAATACTTTTCCTCATCATTTGCGCGAAATAATATTGGAATTTCTCTACTGACGCACCTTTTAGTATCGTTCCACTGACTCCATTTCTAGGTGTAGTATCATATCCAACGCATCCACATAATAATTCTGTCTCGTTATGCGTAAGCGGTATTTCAAGAAACGATGCCCAGGTTGCGTCATAATCAATAGTCTTTAAATTACCTCCGGATACTTTTTGAAATGACGTGTTAGCATTTTGAAGAATATCGATAATATTGGCATCATAAGGTCTCTCCACCTGCGGCAATCCCCACGCAATCAGATATATCCCGTCCAAACCATTCGCTTTAGCCAATCTCCCCCAACATTCCATCATAGGCATAGCGCATCCCACTAACAATGGTCTAAATATAATAAATACCGGCATTCCATTCTGACGAATATACCGCTCATCTTTAAAAAAAGGCAGCAAATAATAAAAGTGATCTGTCCATTCTTTTTCTGTTCCATAATTTTGACGTAACAAAATCCCGTCCTCTGTTCCATTCTTCTCAGGTTCATACTTTGTCGTCCAATAGTTTGGCCTTGCTATATTGCTCCACGTCCGTGCCCATGTTTCATTTGCCCAACAAAAACAAAAGGGCATATCAATATCTGGCCACATCAAGAGATTTTCTGCTGGTTTTTCTAATATCTTTCTTCCATTTTCAAACCAATAATGCCAAAAACAAAAACCGTCTATACAATATTGCTTTGCCAAATTTGCTTGCCATCGCATCGTTTCTTTATCTAGGAGATTATAATAATTATTATTCAAGGGAACCCGTGGCTGGTCATGTCCTTCAAAAAGAGGTTTTGAATTGCGCACTGCGGTCCATTCAGTAAAGCCTTCCCCCCACCACAAATCATTCTCCTTCACTCTATGGAATTGTGGTAGATATGTAGCTAACACCCTAACGTTACTCTCCATAAAACTTGCCCCAGCCCCTTCTTCGAAATTTACCCGATTCTCCATTCTTTCAATGCAACTATTTCATTATTCTTAAACATTTCGCTGCAACCCACATATTATCGTATCTGCTATTCCCAAATTAGCTAATGTAACCTCATACTGACGATTCAATACATCATTCTTCATGAATCCCCACTGAACATGACCTCCTGGTTGTCCACGCGACAACCAATACAAATGGTTCTCCAAGGGATAACGCTGCACCTGTCGCATAAACTGAACTTGCAATCCTGCTTTTCTTGCTAAAAGTCGCAATGTAGTCATTGTATACAGATAAATATGGCACTTCCAATAAGTAAAATTCGCAAACGCATCGCAACTATATAAACTTAAAAGTGCATCATCAGCATTCGGCACCTCGACAATCAGCATTCCATGCGGTGCGACATGCTCCATGATCTCCTGCAACGCTTCGACAGGATTTGGCAAATGCTCCAACACATGAAACATAGTCACCACGTCCATCTGCCCCGCTTCATTTATCCGCTCAAAGCATTGAAAGCCTTCCGCCTGCAACTCTTCTCGCACTGACGCTTCAAGTTCGACGCCGCAGGCTTTACTCGCAACAGCGTTGGCCCGTACCAAATATCCGCCGTCGCCGCAACCAAAGTCCAACACGCGCTTATTCGTTATTATCTTTTCCGTGAACCGAAATCTCCGTTCATCGTCTTCTTTCGTTTCCAATCGGAGCTTTACTAATGACTCCACTTTGCCATCTCGCATACCTGAATCACGATAATAATCGTCTGGTTCATCCATTACCTCACTGAGCCGAACTAGCCCGCACTCATCACACTTCAGAACGTCGATTGTCTCCCCCCCGCGGACGCCTTTATGTATCACCTTGGAACCAGGCGATCCACAGAGGTAACAGCAATCCAATTTCATTCCTTCAACATCCTCTCAATTTCTTTCGCACAGCCATTTCCGCTTCCGAAAGTGTTTTCTCTCCCGTTCCAATGATTGCAGGCAATGCTCGAATATCTTTCACTAGCTTATAAAAATCTGTAACCTCTAGCGATGCCGGCTGATCCGAGCCGTACATGGAGCGGTCAAGAGTGATATGGCGCTCAATGGAAGTCGCTCCCAATGCCGCCGCCGCAAAGGAGACAATTCGCCCAGTCTCATGACCGCTGTAGCCTACAAGGCAATGATACCGCTCCCGTAAGATAGCGATCATCGCAAGATTCGCGTCCTCATTTTTCATCGGATAAGTACTGTTGCAATGCATAAGCTCAAATGGGCAATCCGCTTTACGGAACACATCCACCGCCGCGTCGATTTCCTCGAATGAACTCATGCCCGTGGAAATGTACGTATACCGTTTTTCCTCAGCGATGGCATTCAACAGTTCCATATTCGTGAGCATAGCCGAAGCGACTTTATTATATTTCAGATTATACTGCCGCAGGAAAATCTGTGAATCAATATCCCATGCGGAAGCAAACCATTGGATATTTTTTCCCTTGCAGTACGCGTCAATCTCATCGTACTCCGTTTTGCCAAACTCAAGCCCCATTTTCTGCTCACGGTTTGTCGTCCCCCAAGGTGATTCACGATAACGGTCAAGTTCTTCCTTCGTGTAGACCTTTTCCACCGTGCGCTTCTGAAATTTCACCGCATCGGCACCCGCTTGCGCCGCCCAATCGATAAGATCCTTAGCAATCTTCAGATCCCCGTTGTGATTGATACCAATCTCGGCAATGATAAATGGCTGTTTCATCATGAATTCCCTCCAAATCAATTCTTGAACGAATATGGGCTGACGGTAATTTCTCCCGAATCAAACTTTTTGTTCCAGTCCTTGATTTGCGCGACGAAATCAAGCCCGACATTGTCGCTCCACTTTTTGATCAGCCGCTTCACCATCGGCCCGACTTCGCCCGTTCCGATTTTCTGCCTATCCAGCGACGTCACAGGCAAAACGCAAAACGGCGTCCCTGTCATGAATGCTTCGTCTGCGTTTGCAACATCATACACATCTAGATTGCACTCGCAGTATTGGACGCCCAATTCTTTCGCAATCTCGAAAACATATTCACGGGAAATCCCCCGCAGGATATTCCGCGGTTCAGGAGTATAAAGCACATCATCCTTCACAATAAAGAAGTTATCCCCTGTCCCTTCGGCAATAAAATTATCCGTATCAAGAAGCAACGCCCAATTATTGTCGCCCTCATAGTTCGACACCTGCATATTCGCCATCAAGTAATGGATACGGCTGCGGTTCTTGACCTTCGGGTCGAGAAGAGAAGCAGGGATTGCCCGCTGCGACGGGATGACCGCGTTGATTCCCTTGTCAAACAGCTCGCCCATACCCCGGACGGTCCAACGAAGCGGGAAGTCCGCAATGATAATGTTCAGCCCCTTATGGGTTCCCACCACCTCCTGATAAATGGAGAGGAGCCCCCTCGTCACGTCAATCATGATCCGATGTTCATCGTCGTCGTTGAAAAACGGCTCATTCACTTTTATCGTCTCGTAAACGGCCTTTTCCATCTCGTCCATCGTCATCACGGATTCAAGATTCATCCGCAGATATTTCGCAGAGGCATACAACCGCTGCAAATGCTCTTTCAAACGAAATTGCTTCTTGTTGAATGAACGGGTCATCTCAAAAATCATGTCGCCAAACATCAACGCGGAATCGTAAATGCTGACATTCGCTTCCGTTTCATCCACAAATTTCCCATTGTAATAGACTTTTCTCACTTCATAGTTCCCCTTTCAATATTTTTTTCATAAAGAACTCACAGATAGGAATATCCTCTATGGAATCAATCTCATAAGAACAGTGGAACGGCATCGGATACATACCGATTTCCCCGCCTAGGCGGTTGTCGTATGTTTCCAGCACCTCCTTGGAAAAAACATAAATCGACCCGTTTTCCAAGTAAAGCGGTTTGCGTTCCTGCCGTCGGCCGCGATTTTTGTAATCATAAGAAAAACTTTGCAATTCATTATTGTCCTTTTTCCAAAGGCAATAATCCTCCAAGACCGTCATGGAGAACAACGAGTCATACCCTTTTTCCCAATAAAGCCGAATTGCCTCGGAAATGTCATTTTTTCTCCGAAGAGGGGAAGTGGCTTGCAAAAAAACAGCGGAATCAAACGACTCGTTTTTTTCTATTTCATGCACGGCATGTTTCAGCGCAGCTTCTGATGTTGCCGTATCCGTCGCAATTTCCGCAGGACGCCGAATCACTTGGGCTCCGAATTTCATTGCCACGTCGGCAATATCATCGCCGTCTGTTGAGACATAGACGTTAGATACTTCTAAAGACTCCTTGGCTTGCAGTATTGACCATGCCAAGAGCGGCTTCCCGCAAAAATCCATAATGTTTTTCCTAAGGATCCCCTTGCTTCCCGCTCTTGCGGGGATAATAACCGGAATTTCATTCTGCATGAAAATGCTCCTTATATGATTTTTATTTTGCTAGAACTACAGATGCATATTTATCGCTAATCGGAATCATAGGTGCTGGAGTTGTTTCTAAAAACTCGTAAACTGCCTTTTTCACCCCGGGACAGTACCACGAACCAAAATCATGAACAAAAATATATCCGCCTTGCACCATTTTAGGCCAAAAATAACGAAGTCCATTTAAAATGGGTTGATAAAGGTCTGTGTCCAAACTTACTAAACAAAACATATCCTCTATTCCGGCCGCCGTATCTGGGAAATAACCTTTCTTAACAATACATTTTTCTCTATGTGACATCTTATCAAGCACGATGTCCACTGACGTATCCTTAAATACATTCAAATCAGCTTCATTTACTTGATCCCTTGTTGCATCAAATCCTTCAAATGTATCAAATAAATACAACGTCTTGTTAGGCAAATAACGGTTCATGAGTTTTGCAAAATCCCCACGATAAACCCCAACTTCTGCCATGCTTCCGCTAATATCACGTTCTTTCAGTATCTCAATACATTTACGAAGCATAACAACACGTTCCTCTTCCCAATGTATCCCCTCCATATCGGGAAGAAATGTAATAATCTTTTCTTCTGGAACGCTTCGATTAATTATCAAATCTCTCTTGATAGTATCTGCATAATCAGCGTATGCAATGATGACAAAATCAACTCCATCCACATATTCTGCAATGTTGTCCGGTGAAATTACCGGTATACCCCCCCGAAGACGACCCCAATGGGATGAATTCGAATCTGAGAATGCAACGATTTCATACTGCGTTTCGTCCAATGAATACCTAGCTTTATCGCCGTACCCCCATGCACAATAAATGATTACTTTTTTCACGATCATTTTTCTCCCTTCCAAAGATTTTTACTAAATTTCTGAACGAATTTCATCTGCCTAGAGATATATGACGTTTCCTCTCCATCCTGCCCCCGTGCAACTTGCAACGTAATTCCTTTTTCATAACCAATGTGGGCAAGTGCAGAAAAAAGTCTACTGAAATCCGCTGCGCCTTTCCCCAGTTCAACCGTTGTTCCACAAATAGGTTTATCTTTAATATGGACATTTTCAACATATTCATTTAACGAGCAAATTTCTTCCCATGAGTCATACCCGCGTCCTGTACTGTCACCAAGATCATAATTTGCTCTCACATTGTCCCTGCCCACTTCTTCAAGAAAAGCACGAAACGCCCCCGGTGGCATATCTGTTTCAATCGCAATAATAACATTTTGAGGTATCCCATCAGAAGCTTCTTTCAAGAAACCGATTGCCGCTCCCCGTTCACGCTCATTTTGGATTGCCGCATCATCAACCAGTGGCACTTCCACAATCCGCCCTCCAACTGCCGCAAGATTTTGCGCAATGTGCCTTATAAATGACAAATTTTCATCCCTCAGTCCAATATCATCTTGTCGTTTATAGAAAGGACGCCGCATAAAATAATCAAAACAAACCGTATGAACTGCAACATCAGTCTTCTCAATCACGCAACGAATTTCTTGAATCCCAACATCTGTCCATAAAGGATTTTTGTCAAACTTTGAATAATCGAATACCCACTCAATATTTCCGAGACCAAGATCTCTTGCTACAAAAAATTCTTTTTCCCAATTTTCTTCGGGAAAAAACTGTATTCCCCGTCCTCTAGATGGCGTAAGCCTTCCTTGTATTATGCCAAATTTCATCGCGTTTCTCCTCACCAGCACGTCCTTCCGCCGTCCACAATTACCGTCGCCCCTGTCATATAGGCACTGGCATCTGAAATCATATAGAGCACCGTGCTTTGGTATTCATCTTTCGTCGCCATGCGTCCCATCGGCACGAGATTCGTGAGCTTTCGGATAAAACCTTCATCCTGCCCATTCTCGATGCCAGCGGGGCAAAGAGCGTTGCAGCGCACGCCTTTTGTTGCCCAATATGTTGCGATATACTTTGTCAGGCCAATCAAACCGTGCTTGATTACGGAATAAGTCACAGGCTTTACTGTCTGTTCTTCATCGCGCAGTCCATCTTGTCGATAAATCCTCTGATCTGGCGCAATAACACCAAGGTCAGAAGAAATATTGAGAATTACGCCCGCTCCTTGCGCCGCCATTTTCGCGCCAAAAATCTGCGAGCAAAGGAGCGCGCCTGTAAGCCCAACTGCAATATCCGCCGCCCACATTGAAAGCGGGAAATTCTCAAACCGAATCGCTCCCATATTTGCCGCATTTCCCTCCATTTTCGGATTGTTGGCGGCATTATTGATGAGCGCGTCAATATGGCCATATTTTTCTATCAGAATGTCAGCAACTTTTTCCAGCGCCTCCCGATCCGTAATGTCTGTTCTGCACGTCATAACCTCGCTCTTGGGAAACCTTTCCGAAAGATGCTGCTTTGCTCTCTCCAACGCATCGGCGGAAATATCCAACAGAATGGGAATGCCCCCGCCTGACAAAACTGCTTCGGCATGGTTGACGCCCATCAATCCCGCACCACCAGTAATAATGACGACGCGACCGGGTACCTTAAATTTGTCTAATGCAGTCCGACTGCCACAAGTAGTCTCCGTTACATGTTGTTCCGTCATCACATTATTCTCCTCCTGCAACCGAAATCTTTGGAGAAAGCGTCGAAGTTCATTGATGCAATTCTTCCCGCCAAATCCATCCAACACGATATCCGCCGCTTTCTTCGCTTCCGCAATGGCGTTAGCGGGAGCGACACCTACCCCCGCATATTGAATCGCAGGTACGTCATACTTCCCACCGCCGATGTAGCAAATTCCTGA
>CAMVIO010000015.1 GCA_947167555.1 uncultured Selenomonadales bacterium | reverse complement strand
TCGGCAAGCGCCAATGGCTTGTACGGCGGCTACGTTTTCGGCGGGGCGAACACCACTGGCGGTGCATCGAACAACGAGGTCCTCATCAGCGGCGGTACTGTGAAAGGGGATATTCGCGGCGGCCGTGTGCAAAGCGGCACAGGCAGCGCCACGGAGAACAAGGTCACGATTTCGAACGGCAGCATTACGGCGGAGGGGGGGGTCGGTGGCGATGCCTTTAAGGGCAATGCCGCGGATAATATCGTCATGATTTCCGGCGGTACAACTGCGGGCAATTTGGTTGGCGGCCTCTCCTACACCGGCAATGCCACAGGAAACGCTGTCACGATTTCCAGCGGCACAGTCGGAACGACGAACGCCCATGGCGTATCTGGCGGCCAATCCTCAAACGGAGCGGCGGACAACAATATCGTCACGATTTCCGGCGGCACTATTAGCGGCTCGGTCTGGGGTGGTAACGGCAAAACCGCCACGGGTAACACCGTCACCATCAGCGGCGGCACCTTTGCGGCGGACGCCTTCATTCACGGCGCATTCGCGAACGGCGCGGCTACGAACAATACCGTAAATATTTTGACGCAGATTGCCGTAGGCGGGTTGGCTGGCGGCGAAAGCATGACAGACGCGGCTTCCTCCACGGGCAACACGCTGAACCTTGCCGCAACGGGCGTGACCACGGGGGATCTGTATGCGTTCCAAAACCTCAACTTCTATCTCCCCACGAACATGAGCAAGACCGACACCATGCTGACCGTAAGCGGCACCGCCGAGGTGGACGGCGCGAAGGTCGGCGTCATGGCGCAGGGCAAATTGGCGAACTTGGCGAAAGACGACAAGGTGACGCTGCTCCACGCCAACACCTTGAACGGCACGGTGTCTCAGACGACGGAAATCGACGTGCCCGAAAGCATCGCCAAGGTCAATACCTATGAATTTAACGTCACCAGCGACGCAAACAACATCTATGCTACGATCACGAAAGCGCCGGAAGAAGGCGGCGGCGAAGGAGGCGCGCGGGAAAACACCAAATCCGTCGTAGAGACGAAGGCGGCCACCACCACCTTCGTAAACGCGGGGGCGGATATGCTGGCTTCCCAGGGCTTCTCGGAGGCGGCCAACGCCGTCGCGATGGAAATGGCGGAAAGCGCGAAAAACGGCGGCAAGGGCTCGCCCATAGTCAGCAGCTTCACGCCGTTTGCGGCCTTCGGCGGCTCCAGCATGCGGGCGGAAAGCGGCTCCTATGTCGATACACGGGGCTTCGGGCTGAACATCGGCTTCGCCCGGGAGCTTTCCAATGCGCAGGGAAAACTTCTTTTCGGTCCTGTGGTCGAATACGGCGGAGGCAATTACGACAGCTATCTTGACAACGGCGTCCACGGCGAGGGCGGCTCCCATTACTTCGGCGTCGGAATTATGGCACGGCAGGTCAATCGCGACGGATTCTATTACGAAGGCAGTGTGCGCGGCGGGCGCGTGACGAGTGACTACAAGGGCACGATCAACCTGCAGAACGTAAACTACGACAGTAGCTCGAACTATTGGGCAGCGCACCTCGGAATCGGCAAAGCGTTTGCCGTCGGAGGCAGCAACACCCTCGACGGGTATGTCAAATACTTCTACAGCCATCAGGCGGGGGACAGCGTGACCATGCACACCACGGCGGGAGCGGACGAGGACTGGAACTTCGACAGCGTGGACAGCCACCGCATCCGCATCGGTGCGCGGCTTACCCACGAGATCAACGACAAAAACAGCCTTTACGGCGGCCTCGCCTACCAGTACGAATTCGGCGGCGAAGCGACGGCTCACTACAACGGCGGCAGCACCCCAAGCCCCAGCGTGAAGGGCAGCAGCGGAATGCTGGAGCTGGGCTGGCAGGTCAAGCCAGGCGAAGGCCCGCTGACATTGGACCTCGGCGTGACCGGCTGGGCCGGGAAGCAACGCGGCGGCAGCGTGCAGCTTGGAGCGACATGGAGCTTCTGAAAAATAAGAGTGAAGAGTGAAGAGTGGAGAGTGGAGAGGATTGCGTTTTTTCTTCACTCTCCACTCTTTTTGCTTTGCTCTTTTTTTATTTTTTTGTTCACGAACAGAAAAAAGTATGGTACAATAGTAAAAGTTTGAACGGGAGAGCGAGGGGCGTCATGCGGATTATTACCGGCAAGGCGCGGGGCGCTCGATTGAAAACGCCGAAGGGGCTTTTGACACGTCCGACCTCGGACCGTGTGAAGGAATCGCTGTTCAGCATTCTCGGCGGGCGCGTCGTCGGACGGCGGGTGCTCGATCTCTTTGCGGGAACGGGCAGCCTTGGGCTCGAAGCGTTGTCGCGGGGCGCGGCGTCGGCGGCCTTTGTGGATCGCGCGACGGAAGCTGTGCTGCGGGAAAACGCCGAGCATACTCAGCTGGGCGAGACGGCGCGTATCCTTCGGGGCGATGTTTTTTCGGCGCTGGCGCGGCTGGCGGCGGAAGGAGCGGCCTTCAATCTCGTGTTTTGCGATCCGCCTTATCATAAGGGACTTTGGGAGCGCGCGCTTACGACTCTCGATGTGTCACCGATTCTTTCGGAAGGCGCGCTGGTCATTGTCGAGAGCGGCGAGGACGAAAAAGAGATACCTCCGCTTTCGAGACTTTCCCTCGTGCGCGAGGAACGCTACGGACATACCACGCGGGTGCGTATTTTTGAAATACTGGAGGACGAAGGATGAGGAAAGCGGTTTGTTCCGGCAGCTTCGATCCGGTGACGATGGGGCATATCGATGTGTTCGAGCGTGCGAGCCGCATGTTTGATGAGATCATCGTCGGGGTGTTCCACAATATCCGCAAGGAGCCGTTTTTCAGCGTCGATGAGCGCGTGCGGCTGATCCGGGAGGCCACCGGCCATATCCCGAATCTTTCGGTGAAGTCCTTTTCCGGGCTTTTGCCGGACTATATGCGCGAGACGGGGGCCAGCGTCATCGTGCGCGGGCTTCGGTCCGTGACGGATTTCGAGTATGAGCTCCAGCAGGCGCAGATGCTCAAGCATATCGCGCCCGATATCGAGACGGTCTTTATCCTGACCGGGCAGGAGTATTATTTCGTCAGTTCCTCCGGCATTCGGGAGTTGGCGGTGTTCGGCGGGGACATTCACGGTCTCGTGCCGTTGTGCGTGGAAGAGGCCATCATCAAAAGGATGAAGGCTTGTAAATAATAGGTAAGAAAGCAGGCTGAGAACATGTCGGTAAGCACTATTTTGGACGATATCGAGAATCTTGTCGTTGACGCGAAGCGGATGCCGCTGACAAACAGCATATTCATCAGCGAGTCGGATCTGGTGCGTCTTCTGGACAACCTGCGGCAGGAACTGCCGAACGAGCTGGCCAATGCGCAGGAGATCATGGACAGCCGGGACGAGATACTGAATCAGGCGCGCGGCGAGTCGGAGCAGATTATTTCCCGTGCGAAGGATACTGCGGAGCAGATGATCGACGAGAGCAAGATCGTCCGGGAGTCCCAAGAAAAAGCCGAACTCATCATGGAGCAGACGAAGGCCCAAGCGAAGGAACTGTATGAGACTTCGTATCAGCAGGCGCGTCAGCTTCGTTTGAACGCGAACAATTACGCGAACCAGGTTTTCGACCACTTGATACTCAACGTCGGGAATGCGTTGGAGGTCTTGAAGCAGGCGCGGGACGAGCTGCAAAAGATGCCTGTGGAGCCGGAGCTGCCTCCTGCGGAGCCGCAGCCGATGGCGCCGGCGGAATTGCCCGAGGAATGAAAACGGAAAAGCCCTTTCCTTGCGGAAGGGCTTTTTTGGTAAAAGGAAAGGGGAGCGCTTTTTGAATAAGGAAGAAATTTGCGCGTGGCTGGAACGGTACCGGAAAGGTGAGGCTACGCTGGTTGAGAGCGCCGACGCGATTTCCCGGATGCCTTATGAGGATATCGGCTTCGCGCAGATCGACCATCATCGGGAACTGCGGCAGGGATTCCCGGAGGTCATTTACGCCGAGGGGAAGACGATGGAACAGACGCGGGCGATCTTCCTCCGGCTGCTTGCGGAGAGCAAGAAGAGCGTGATGGCGACGCGGGTGTCCGCGGAGAAGGCCGCGCTCGTGAAGGAGAGCGCGCCGGAGGCGGTCTACGACGAGGCGGCGCGCATCCTGTATGTCCGGCGTGAGACAGAGGACGTGGACGAGACGCGGCGCGTATTGGTGCTGACAGCGGGGACCAGCGACATCCCCGTGGCAAGGGAAGCCGCGTTGACGGCGGAACTGATGGGGAACGCGGTGGACGCCTGTTTCGACGTCGGCGTAGCGGGCATCCATCGCCTGTTTGCCCATGAGGAAGAAATCCGGCGCGCGAATGTCATCATCGTCGTCGCCGGGATGGAAGGCGCGCTGGCCAGCGTAGTGGGCGGCATGACGGCGCGGCCCGTCATAGCGGTGCCGACCAGCGTGGGCTACGGCGCCAGCTTCCACGGATTGTCGGCTCTCTTGGCGATGCTCAATTCCTGCGCGGCGGGCGTCGCGGTCATGAATATCGACAACGGCTACGGCGCGGGCGTGCTCGCAAGCAAGATCAACAAGATGAGGTGAAGATGGCAATGAAAGCGATTTATCTGGATTGTTTCGCGGGAATCAGCGGTAATATGCTGCTCGGCGCGTTTTTGCAGGCGGGATTGCCGGAGGCGCATCTTGTCGGGGAGCTCAAAAAGGTCCTGCCGCCGGAGGAATTTTCCGTCGAGGTCACGGACGTCTCGAAAAACGGGATTTGCGCTAAATATGTGCGGGTGTTGGTCGAGGGCGAGCCGGCGGAATTCCATGTGGTCGGCCAGCCGGGGCACGAACATGAACATCATCATGACCATGAGCATGAACACAAACACGAACACGGGCATCACGCGGAGCATCATCACGCGCACCGCACGATGTCGACGATACGGGAAATGATCGAGTCCTCGACGCTGGGAGAGAATGTGAAGAAAAACAGCCTCGCGATTTTCGAGGAGTTGGCGAAGGCGGAGGGCAAGGTCCATGGCGTTGCTCCCGACGAGGTGCATTTCCACGAGGTCGGCGCGACGGATTCGATTGCCGATATCGTCGGTACGGCGATTGCGCTGGAATATTTCGGCGTGGAAAAGGTGTTTGTATCGCGGGTCAATACCGGCAGCGGTTTCGTCGAGTGCGCCCACGGTACGATGATGGTGCCCGCTCCGGCGACGGCGGAGCTTTTGGCGGGCTTCCCGTTCTACCACGCGGCGGACGCGAAGGAGATGACGACGCCGACGGGCGCGGCGGTGATCCGCGCGCTGGCGACGTTTGCCGAGAATCTGCCCGGGGATTTCCAGCCGGAGCAGATCGCTTACGGTGCGGGGACATGGGAGCTTTCCATCCCGAACGTGCTGCGCATGTACGTCGGCGATTATCAGGGGCGCGAAGCGCAACGGCTATATATATTGGAAACAAATATCGACGACATGAATCCGCAGGATTACGGATACGTCTACGAAAAGCTTTTGGAAGCGGGGGCGCTGGACGTCTGGACGACGCCGATTTTCATGAAGAAAAACCGTCCGGCGGCGACACTCTCGGTGCTGGTTGGAGAAGCGGAAAAGGAGCCCTGCGCGGATATCGTGTTCAGCGAGACGACGAGCATCGGCCTTCGCGTCGTGCCGGTGGGCGAAAGGATCGAGGCGGCGCGGCGTACGGCGACGGTGGAGACGGAGTACGGCGAGGTGTCCTGCAAGATCAGCGCGTACAAAGGGCATATCGTTTCCGTTTCGGCTGAGTATGAGGATTGCCGCCGTTTGGCACAGGAAAAGGATGTACCGTTGAAAAAAGTGCGGGCGGACGCGATCGCGGAGCTTCGCCGCAGACTGGGGGAATAGCGCATCATGGAAGCAACGGCAAGCACGGCTCCTGCACGACACGCTTCGCGCTCTTGGAAAGATTTTCTGAAAAAATATCTGACCCTTTATTTGGGCGCGTTTATCGCGTCTATCGGGTTGGAGATTTTTCTCGTCCCGAACAAGATTATCGACGGCGGCGTTGTCGGCCTTTCCATCATGGCGGGCGCAATCACGGGGCAAGAGTATGGTATTTTTCTCGTGCTGTTCAATCTGCCCTTCCTTTATCTCGGTTACAAGCAAATCGGCAAGGATTTTGCCTTGGCGACGTCCGTTGCCATCGTTTTTTTGTCAGTTTGGACGGCCTATTTTAAGCCGATTCCGCAGCTTACCGACGACCTTTTTTTGGCGGCGATTTTCGGCGGTATCATTGACGGCATCGGCGTCGGCATGATCATGCGCGCGGGCGGTTCGCTGGACGGCACGGAGATCGTGGCAATCATCGCGGACAAGAAGTCGGTCTTTTCCGTCGGCGAAGTCGTGATGTTCATCAACCTTTTCATTTTCACGGCGGCGGGATTTTTGTTTGACTGGGAGCAGGCGATGTATTCGGTTGTCGCCTATTATGTCATTTCGCAAACGATTGACGTCGTTCTCAAAGGCATGGACACGTCTTATTCCGTCATGATTGTGACGCGGACGCCGGACGAAATCGGGCAGGCGCTGATGGACGAAATGGGGCGCGGTATTACGATCCTCTACGGCGAGGGCGGCTACAAGAAGGAGCGACGGAACGTGCTGTACGCGGTCGTCACGAGGCTTGAGTTGCAGCGCGTAAAAGAGATCGTGCTGAATCATGACGAAACGGCCTTCGTCACGATCAATCAAGTCCACGATATCGTGGGCGGTCGCTTCAAGAAGAGCGGGCACGGTTAAAATCATATTTTGCAAGGACTTTGCAAAGATGCGCGGCATTTCTTGACAAGGCATAGGTCTGTCGCTATAATAGGCTGAGGTTGGTTTCGGATGGAAATGAGATTGAAGATAGGGGATCGGGAGGAAGCTCTCGGTTTCAGGGACGGGTTTCGCTTCGAGACGGCGGCGGAAGCGCTGGGCGTTTCGGAGGCGGACGCGCGTTTTCAGGGACCGCTGATCGTGGAGGGGACGCTCGAGAATACGGGCGGATTATTTCGCGTTTCCGGCGAGATCCTTGCGACGCGGGCTTTCGTCTGCGACCGTTGCCTTGCGGAGGTTGAAGCGCGGGAACGGTATCCTTTCACGGAAGATTTTCATCGGGATAGTGCGGCGGACGATATGGACGTGAACGCGTTCGGCGAGGAAGGGATTGACCTTGCGCCGCTCGTTCGGGATGTGGTCATCGCCGCGATTCCGATCCGAAATTTATGCCGTCCGGACTGCAAGGGGCTTTGCCCGAAATGCGGTGCGGACTTGAACCAAGACGACTGCGGCTGCGACCGCGAGGTCGTGGATCCAAGGCTTGAGGTCTTGAAAGATTTGATGATGAAGGAAAAGAGTCAGGGTTAAGGAGGTGTATCCGGATGGCAGCGCCGAAACGCAAGATGTCGAAATCGCGCCGTGACAAACGCCGCGCGAATTGGAAACTCACGGTGCCGGGCTATGTGCTTTGCCCGCAGTGCCATGAGCCGAAGCTCCCTCACCATGTTTGCATGGAGTGCGGCTTTTATGACGGCAAGGAAGTTATCGCTCAAGGTGAGTAAAAAAGCAGTAAAGAGAGTGGGCGGGGTAGCCTGCTCTCTTTTTGCTTGCATTTTAGAAAAAAAGCAAGTATAATCAAACGATATGGTTGAAAAATATCAAGGCGGCGGGTTTCCGTCTGCCCTTGCAATGCGGGATTTGCGCGTGAATGCGTGCCCCGCTCGCAGGAGGGATTCCTGATGAGGATTGCAGTCGACGCCATGGGGGGCGATTACGCTCCGAAGGAGATCGTCCTGGGCGCACTGCGAGCCGCCCGGCAGTTTGATTGCGAAATCGTGCTGGTCGGTGATGAGAAAAGAATACGACATGTTCTTGACGGCGAGAGGGATTGGGAAAAACAGAAAGTGACCATCCGTCATGCCGACGAGGTCGTCGAGATGGACGAGCATCCGGCGGATGCGGTTCGGCAGAAGAAGGACTCGTCCGTAGTGGTTGCGACCCGGCTGGTGAAGGACGGGGAATGCGACGCTGTGCTCTCTGCGGGCAGTACGGGCGCGGCGGTGGCCGCGGCGCAGCTCGTGCTGAAAAGGATCAAAGGAATCAAGCGCCCGTCTATCGCGACGCCGATTCCCACGCCCCAAGGCGCGACGCTGATGCTGGACTCCGGCGCGAACGTCGACTCAAAGCCGATTCATCTTTTACAGAGCGCCCTGATGGGCTCGGTCTATTCGGAACTCGTCTATGGGCATAAATCGCCTCGGGTCGGCCTTCTCAATATCGGCGAGGAGGAGACGAAGGGCGACGAGCTCGCCCGCGAGACATATCCGCTTCTGACGGCGCTCGGGGAAAAACAAGTCATTCATTTTACGGGCAACGCGGAGGGGCGGGACATCCCGAAGGGAAATTTCGACGTGGTCGTCTGCGACGGTTTTGTGGGCAACGCGCTTTTGAAGTTCGGCGAAGGACTGGCGAAGACGATCATCCAGCTTGTCAAGGACGAGCTGATGCGTGCGGGCCCTTTTGCGAAACTAGGCGCGCTTTTGGTCAAGCCTTCCCTCAAAAAACTTGCGAAAAAACTTGATGTAACGGAATATGGCGGCGCGCCGCTTCTCGGCGTGAACGGCTGCGTGATCATCAGCCACGGGTCGTCCAACGCGAAGGCGATTACCAACGCGATCCGCGTGGCCAACGATTTTGCGAAAAGCAAAGCTTTGGAGCGAATCCAAAGCACTATCATAAAGGAGGAGATGTTGCTCAATGACATCGACGACAATTGACGCCGGCGTCCTTGGCACGGGCTTTTACGTACCGGAGCGCATTCTCACGAATTTTGACTTGGAAAAAATGGTCGATACCAGCGACGAATGGATTGTGGAACGCACGGGCATCCATGAGAGGCATATCTCGCCGAAGGACGTGCCCGCCTCTGAGCTTGCTTATCAAGCGGCTGTCCGGGCGCTGGCGGACGCCCATACGAAGCCGGAAGAAGTGGATCTCATTATTTGCGCGACGCTGACGGGAGACGCGGTTTGCCCTTCCACGGCGAGTTTTATCCAGGACAAGCTAGGCGCTGTCAACGCGGCGGCCTTTGACTTGGCGGCGGCCTGTTCCGGCTTCGTGTACAGTTCCACTGTGGCGGCGCAGTTCATCAAGACAGGGACTTATCGCCGGGTACTGGTCATCGGCGTCGAGGTGCTCTCAAAATTTTTGGACTGGGAAGACAGGAATACCTGCGTGCTGTTTGGGGACGGCGCGGGAGCCGCTGTTTACGGGCCGGTGGAAAAGGGCTTCGGCATCCTTGGTTTTGACCTCGGGAGCGACGGCAGCGGAACGGGCGCGCTGGGGATTGCGTCCGGCGACCGGGGGCGCGCGCTGGTTGAGGGCCAAAAACAGAACTGCGTATACATGAACGGCGCGGAGGTTTTCAAGTTCGCCGTTCGCGCCATGGGCGCGACGATGAAGCGATCCTTGGAGCGCGCGGGCATGGAGCCGAAGGACGTCGATTGGCTCGTTCCGCATCAGGCGAATATAAGAATTATCCAGTCCGCGGCAAAACGGCTTGCATTGCCGTTGGAAAAGGTTATAATCAATATTGGGAAATACGGGAATGTGCCTGCCGCCTCGATACCGATGGCTCTCGCAGAGGCCGCGGGCGAAGGCCGGTTCAGGAAGGGCGATATCGTCGTCCTGGCCGGGTTCGGCGCGGGCCTGACATGGGCTTCCTGTATCATGCGATGGGCGAAGGAGGATTTGTAATGTTTGAAGAAAATGCGGTTTGCAAGATGCTGGGGCTCAAGTATCCGATCTTTCAGGGCGGGATGGCTTGGCTCGGCACGGCGGAGTTGGCGTCCGCGGTCTCCGAAGCGGGCGGCCTCGGCATCATTGGCGCGGGCCATATGCCGCCGGACGTGCTTCGCGCGGAAATCCAGAAGGTGAAGAAGGCGACGAAGAAGCCCTTCGGCGTCAATATCATGCTGATGTCCCCCTTCGTCAAGGAAGTCATGCAGTTGATGCTGGATGAGCGTGTGCCGGTGGTGACCACGGGCGCGGGCAATCCCGGCGAGTATATTCCTTCGCTGAAAGAAATCGGAACCAAGGTCATTCCCGTTGTGGCGTCTGTGGCGCTGGCGAAGCGCTTGGTCCGCACGGGCGTCGACGCGATCATTGCGGAGGGCATGGAAAGCGGCGGCCATATCGGCGAGTTGACGACCATGGCGCTGGTGCCGCAGGTGGTGGACGCGGTGGATGTTCCCGTCATCGCGGCCGGCGGCATCGGCGATTCCCGCGGTATCTGCGCGGCGTTTGCGCTGGGGGCGCAGGCGGTGCAGATGGGGACGCGCTTCGTCATGTCCGAGGAATGCATCGCCCATGAAAATTACAAGAATCTCGTATTGAAGGCCCGCGACCGTTCGACGGTTATCACGGGCCGCACCACGGGTCATCCGGCGCGGGTGCTGCAAAACAAGCTGACGCGTATTTACCTCGAAAAAGAGGCGGCGGGCGCGTCCGCAGAGGAACTGGAAAAGCTCGGCCTTGGCACGCTCCGCATGGCGGCGCGGGAAGGCGACGTGGAGATGGGATCGGTGATGATCGGGCAGATTTCCGGCATGATGAACGACATCAAGCCGGTCCGCGTAATCTTGGAAGACCTCGTCAACGGCGTTTCGGCGGTCGCCGAAAACGCGCGCAAGAATTTCCGTTGAAGCGGGAGGCAGGAATGAGCAAACTGGCATTTGTATTTCCCGGGCAGGGCGCACAGGCCGTCGGCATGGGAAAGGAATTTTACGAAACCTACGATATTGCGAAAAAGCGCTTTGACGAGGCGGACGAGGCGCTGGGCTATTCAATCAGGAAAATGTGCTTCGAGGGGCCTGAGGAGGATCTCCGGCTGACGGCGAACACGCAGCCCGCGATCCTGACGGTCAGTGTTATCGCCGCTGAGGTTTTGAAGGAAAAAGGCGTGGAGCCGGACGTGGCCGGAGGCCACAGCCTCGGCGAATATTCGGCGCTGGTGACGGCGGGCGTCCTCGATTTCGCGGACGCGGTGCGTCTCGTTCACAAGCGCGGCATGTATATGCAGGAAGCGGTTCCCGTGGGAGAGGGCGCCATGGCTGCGGTCAGGGGGGTGTCCCGCGGGGAGATCGTAAAGATTTGTGAAGAAATCAACGCGTCGGCGCCGGTGCAGGCGGTGAACCTGAACTGCCCCGGGCAGACGGTTATCGCGGGAGCGACGAAGGGCGTCGAGAAGGCCGTGGAGGCCCTCAATGCGGCGGGCGCGAAAAAATGCGTGATTCTGCCGGTCAGCGCGCCGTTCCATTCGACGTTGATGGAGCCTGCCGCAAAGAAACTCGCGGCGGAGCTCGACAAAGTGACGATCCGCGACGCGCGGTTCCCCGTGGCGTCGAATTACACGGGAAAATTGGAAACGAAAGCGGCCGAGATCAAGGAAAATCTTGTGCTGCAGGCGGCGCATCCGGTGCTTTGGGAGGACTGTGTCGCGGCGATGCGCGAGTTCGGCGCGGACGCCTTTATCGAGGCCGGACCGGGCAAGACGCTTGGCGGCTTCAACAAGCGGATCGACCGGAAAATTGTGAACATGAACGTCGAAGATGCGGCTTCCCTCGAAAAAACTCTTGACACATGGAAGGAGGTTCGCTAATATGCTTTTAGATGGAAAATGTGCCCTTGTGACAGGGGCTTCGCGAGGCATAGGCCGCGCTGTCGCCCTGAAACTCGCGTCTGAAGGCGCGAAGGTGGCTTTGAACTTCGCCGGGAATGAGGCTGCGGCAAATGAGGCCCGTCAGGAAATCGAAGCGATGGGCGGACAGGCGATTCTCGTCAAGGCGGACGTGGCCGACGAGGCGGCGGTGCAGGACATGGTGCAGAAGACGGCGGACGCCTTCGGACGCATCGATATCCTTGTGAACAACGCGGGCATTACCCGGGACGGGCTTCTCGCCCGCATGAAGGAAGAGGATTGGGACGCGGTGCTGTCCACGAACCTCAAGGGCGTGTTCCTGACGACGAAAGCGGTGGCGAAGCTGATGATGAAGCAGCGCGCCGGACGCATCGTCAATATGGCTTCCGTTGTCGGGGTTTCCGGCAACGCGGGACAGGCGAACTATTCCGCGGCGAAGGCGGGCGTCATCGGATTCACGAAGACGATCGCAAGGGAGCTGGCGAGCCGGGGCGTCACGGCCAATGCCGTAGCGCCGGGATTTATCGCTACCGACATGACCTCGGTACTTTCGGACAAGGCGAAAGAAGCCGCGCTCACGGGCATCCCGCTCGGGCGTATGGGAACTCCGGAAGATGTTGCCGCCGCCGTCTTGTTCCTGGTGTCGGACCAGTCGTCCTACATCACGGGGCAGGTTTTGCATGTTGACGGCGGAATGGTTATGTAATCTATAGATAGAGAATTTTCTTGGAGGGAGGTGAATACACCATGGCGACGTTTGATAAGGTCAGAGACATCGTGGTCGAGCAGCTTGGCGTTGAGGCCGATGATGTCACGATTGAGTCTACGTTCATTGATGATCTGGGTGCCGATTCGCTGGATATTGTTGAGCTGATTATGGCTTTTGAGGAAGAGTTTAGTATTGAGATTCCCGATGAGGCTGCTGAAAAGATCAAGACGGTACAGGATGTTGTAAACTATATCGACCAGAACCAGGGCAAATAAGGAACTGGTACCTTTCCTGAATGAAGCCCCGTGAAATTTCACGGGGCTTCGCTAGGGGAGGGCAAAATGGAGGGTTTACGCTTGAAACTTCCAGAGCTGAGAATCGGCGATAAGGTTGCGAAGCTTCCTATCGTGCAGGGCGGTATGGCAATCCGCCTTTCGACGGCGCGGCTTGCCGCGGCGGTGGCCAATCAAGGCGGCATAGGCCTGATTGCGGCTTCCGGCATGTCGAATGATGAGCTACGGTATGAAATCCGCATGGCGCGTTCGCTGACGAAAGGCGTCATCGGCATAAATATTATGGTTGCGGCGAGAAAATTCAGCGAGATTGTCAAGACGGCAATCGATGAAGGCATTGATCTCGTTGTGGCGGGCGCGGGCTTCTCCCGCGATATGTTTGGTCTTGGAAAAGAATCGGGGACGCCGATCGTGCCGATCGTGTCTTCCGTTAAGCTTGCTAAAATATCCGAAAAACTTGGCGCGACGGCAATCGTCGTCGAGGGCAAGGAAGCGGGCGGCCATCTCGGTACCGACGTTTCCGTCCGCAATCTGATTCCCGATATCCGCGCGGCGGTCAAGATTCCCGTCATCGCGGCGGGCGGTGCGCTCCACGGGCAGGACGTCGTGGATCTGCTCAAGATGGGAGCGAACGGCGTGCAGATGGGTTCGCGCTTCGCTTCGAGCGAAGAAGCGAATTCCGCGCCGATGCTCAAAGAGTTTTATCTGAAATCGAAGGCGGAGGACATCGTGGTCATCCACAGCCCGGTAGGACTGCCGGGACGCGCGGTCCGGAATCCTTTCGCCGAGCGAATCATGAAGGAAAATGTCCCGCCGACGCGCTGCGACAATTGCCTGAAGGAATGCAAGCACAATTTCTGCATTATCCGTTCCCTGATCCGGGCGCAGCAGGGCGACGTGGACACGGGGCTCGTCTTCACGGGCGAGTATATCTCGCGCATCAAGGAGATCCTTCCCGTCAAGGAAATTTTCCGTCGGCTGATGGCCGAGGTGGAAGTTGCGACCTGATGACAGGCTGTCAATCTGTTCTTGAAAATGTTTTGTGAGGTGTTATGTTTTGGCGAATCGTGTGGTTTTGACCGGCATAGGCGTAATTTCTCCCATCGGGAGCGGCAAAGATGCTTTCTGGGAAGCGCTTCTCGCCGGAAAGAACGGCATCGAGCGTATCACGCGTTTTGACGCGTCGGAGTGCGCTTCGCAGATTGCGGGCGAAGTCAAGGATTTCAATCCTGAGGACTTTATCGACAAAAAAGAGGTCAAGCGCATGGACCGCTACACGCAGTTTGCCGTGGCGGCGTCGAAGATGGCGGTGGAGGATGCGGGACTCGATCTTGCGTCGGAAGACCGCGATCGGATCGGCACGTATATCGGCTCCGGCGTCGGCGGCATCGACACGCTGCACTCGCAGTACAAGAAGCTTTTCGACAAGGGCCCGCATTTCGTCAGCCCGTTCTTCATCCCGATGATGATCGGCAACATGGCGGCGGGTCAGACGTCCATTGCGCTCGACGTGCACGGACCGTCCTGCGATATTGTCACGGCCTGCGCGACCGGGACGGATTGCATCGGTTCGGCGTTTCGCGTCTTGCAGTATGGCGAGGCCGACGTGATGATCGCGGGCGGTACCGAGGCGGGGATTTCCGCCGCGCCGGTGGCGGGCTTCAGCTCGATGAAGGCGCTTTGCACCGACCATAACGACGACCCGGCGCACGCTTCCCGTCCCTTTGACAAGAACCGCAGCGGTTTTGTCATGGGCGAGGGCGCGGGCGTTGTCATTCTTGAAACTTTGGAGCACGCGAAAAAACGCGGCGCTCATATTTACGCGGAAGTTGTCGGCTACGGGAGAAACTCCGACGCCTATCATGTCACGAGCCCCGCGCCTCACGGCGTCTATCAGGCGAAGTGCATGAGCCTTGCGATTGCCGACGCCGGCCTTTCGCCGGACGATATTGATTATGTGAACGCTCACGGAACCTCGACGCACATGAACGATCAGGGTGAGTCGGAGGCCTGCAAGACCGTATTCGGCGCGCGGGCGAAAGAAGTGCCCATCAGCTCGGTCAAGTCCATGACCGGTCATATGCTGGGCGCGGCGGGCGGCGTCGAGTGCATTGCGACGGCGCTTACCGTCGAAAACGATATGCTTCCGCCGACGATTAACTATGACGAGCCCGACCTGGAAGAAGGGCTTGATCTTGACTATGTACCGAATGTGTCGAGGAAGCACACGGTACGCGCGGCGATTTCCAATAACTTCGGGTTTGGCGGGCACAATGCCTGCATCGTACTGAAAAAGTACGCGGAGTAATATGGGACAGGCGCTGACGGAAAAGCGGCAGAAGGAGCTTCTGACCCTTTCAGAGCGGCTCGGCATCGCGTTCCGCGATCTTGCGCTCCTGGATCAGGCGCTTACGCACACTTCGTATGCCAATGAATCGGTGCATCGGAAGGTCGTCCATAACGAACGTCTGGAATTCCTGGGCGACGCGGTCCTGGAGCTTTCGACGAGCACCTATCTGTTCAAGCAGTTTCCGCTGATGCCGGAAGGCGATCTGACGAAGGCGAGGGCGTCCGTGGTATGTGAGGCGGCCCTTCACCGTCGCGCGGCGGAGGTCGATCTCGGCGCGTTCCTGCTGTTGGGAAACGGAGAGCAAGCGACGGGGGGACGCGAACGCCCCTCAATCCTGGCGGACGCCTTTGAGGCGGTCATTGGCGCGCTCTATCTCGATCAGGGATGGCAGGCGGCGTCGGATTACGTCGTGCGCCAGCTTCGCGTCGAACTTTTGGAAGTCGAGCACGGCCAAAACATCAAGGACTACAAGACGATGCTGCAGGAACTGATCCAGCGCCATCCGGGCCAGCATATCGTCTATGAGCTTTTGTCGGCGACGGGTCCCGACCACGCGAAGGAATTCAAGGTCGCGGTTCGTGTCAATGGGCTCGCTTACGGCGTCGGCGTCGGGCGCAGCAAAAAAGCGGCCGAGCAGAACGCGGCGCAGCAGGCGCTGCCGAAATTCCAGAATCAATGAGCCGTTGCATGCGCAATGGCTCTTTTTTTGTGAGAGGAGAGGGGGAAGAAAAATGCGGCAGCTTATTTTTCTCGGCACGGGCGCGGCGATGGCGACGGAATGCTACAACGCATGTTTTCTTGTGCGCACGCCGGACGGGGAATATTTCCTGACGGACGCGGGCGGAGGCAATGGGATTTTGCGTCAAATGAAGCGCGCCGACGTTCCCTTCGAGCATCTTCGCGGTCTGTTCGTCACCCATGGCCATTCCGACCATATCCTGGGCGCAGTCTGGGTTATCCGCAGGATTGCGTCGTTGATGAACAAGGACATTTACGCGGGGGAATTCCATATCTATTGCCATGACGTCGCCTGCGAGATCATCGAGATGATGGCGCAGATGCTTTTGACGCGTTCCGAGCTGTCGCAGTACGGCAAGCGGATTCTTCTGCACGAGATCCATGACGGCGAGCAGGTGAATTTCCTTAACATGAAGCTGACGGCTTTCGACATCCGTTCCAGGAAGGCGAAGCAGTTCGGATATCGCCTGCGGTTCGCCAACCGCCGCACCCTTGTCTGTCTCGGGGACGAGCCATATAACGAGCGGTGCCGCGCGTATGCGGAGAAAGCGGACTGGCTGGTTTCCGAGGCCTTCTGCCTTGACGCGGACGCGGAACGGTTCCGCCCTCATGAAAAAGGACACGGCACGGTTCGTGAAGCGGCGATCAGCGCGGAAAAGCTGTCGGTGAAAAATCTTGTGCTGTTCCATACCGAGGACACGGCGATGGATTCCCGCAAGGAACGATATATGGCGGAGGCCGCAGAGCATTTCAAGGGCGGCGTCTTCGTCCCCGACGACCTCGACAGGATTGATATTGACTAGGGAAATGTGGTATAATAATTATCATTTGTAGGGATAGTTTTTTCTGGGGGGAACTTTTTATGAGACAGTGCATGGATTCCGTAAATCTGCATCGTCGCTTGGGGAAGATCATCGGCCAGCTTCAGGCGATAGACCGAATGATCGAACTGGACGTTCCCTGCGAGGATATCCTGTCCCAGATCAACGCGGTCAAGTCGGCGACGCACAAGGTCGGCCAGATCGTGCTTGAAGGCCATATCCAGCACTGCGTAAGGGACGGCATCGAGCACGGCGATGCCGACAAGACCATCGAGAGCTTCACGATGGCCGTGGAGCGGTTCGCGAACATGAAATGATTACAATGAGATAAACGACGCAAAGAAACGCCCCATGCGGCTCAAATTGAGCTGCATGGGGCGTTTTCTTATACATGGACGAAGTAATATTATACAACGCCGCTTTTTTTCTCTTCGGTTTCCGGCTGGACGCCGTCGTCTGCCGTCTGATGAAAATGGGCAATCATGGTAATCTGCGTCTTGTTGCCCGTCTTGCGCAGCAGGTTGCTGATATGGAATCGGACGGTGCGCTTGGTGATGAATTGCGCCTCGGCGATCTCTTCGACATTCTGCCCTTTCAGGATTTCCGTCAAAACCTCGGCTTCCTTCGCCGTCAGGTTGTATCGGCGGCAATAGGCGGAAAAAGCGTCCTCGTGCTCCGCCTTGGTCGGAGGCGCTGCGTCTTCGTATGCTGTTTCGTCGGATGGCTCGGATTCGTAAGTTGTCTGCTGCGGAATCGGCGTTTCCGTTGCGGAGACGTCGGCAGCCGGAAGTTCTTCCGTCGGCGTTTCCTCGGGGGTGAGCGCAGAAGCAGCGGCTACGGCAAAAATCTGCATTTCGGACGCGGTTTGCAGGGCGTTCAGATAAGCAAGAATGCCGCGGTAGAGCAGGACGACGGCGACGAGCAGCAGCGTCGTGTAAACGGCGAGC
>CAMVIO010000014.1 GCA_947167555.1 uncultured Selenomonadales bacterium | reverse complement strand
ACAAAATAACTTTTCCTATTTATTCTTCATCTATAAAAAAAATCCTGCCGTGGCAAATCACAAAATAATAATCGCCCCCGCCCGCAAGAATGAATGCGGCACGGGGGCGTTCTTTTCGCAGAGCTTATTTAACGGTAATCGTCACTTTTTCGCCGTTGACGTCCCATTCCTTGCTGAATCCGTCCAGCGTCCCATAAACGACGGCGTCGGCCAACGTAACCTTCCGCAGCGTTTCCTCGTTCTTCTTGACGATCTCCGCAAGCTTATCGTTGCCAGATACTCCCACCGTGATATGGTCGGTGACCTCGAAACCGTTTTCACGGCGCATGACCTGTACCTTGCTGATGATCTCGCGCACGAAGCCTTCCTCAATCAATTCCGGCGTCAGCGTCGTTTCAAGAGCGACCGTCACACCGCCGTACCGCTGGCAGAGATAGCCTTCGGTCTGCGCCATCGTGACCTCGACATCCTCCGGCAGAAGATCGATGCTGCCGTCCGCAAGGTCGAGATGGAGCTTTCCTGTCGTATCCAGCTCTGTTTTCGCCTCATGTCCGTTCACCTGGGTCAGCGCATTCTTGATGCCAGCCATGCGCTTTCCGGCCTTTGGCCCCAGCACCTTGAACTGCGGCTTGAAGCTGTACGAGAGATATGCTTCCATATCGTCCTTGAATGTAACCTCCTTGACGTTCAACTCGCTTTCGATGACCTCGACAAAGTACGGGGAAAGCGTGCGCTCCGCCTTGACGAAAAGATTGGCGACAGGCTGGCGGTTCTTGATGTTCGCCTCGTTGCGCGCGGCGCGCCCCAGCACGACGATTTCCAGCACCAGCGCCATATCTTTTTCCAGCGTCTCATCGATATAGGACTCGTCCGCCTGCGGGAAGTCGCAAAGATGTACACTCTCCGGAGCGGACTTATCAACGGAGCAAACGAGATTACGATAGATGCTCTCGGTGATGAACGGCACCATCGGCGCGGCTGCTTTGGCAACCGTCACGAGCGCGGTATAGAGTGTCATATAGGCATTGACCTTATCCTGCTCCATGCCCTTCGCCCAGAACCGTTCGCGACTGCGGCGCACATACCAGTTGGAAAGCTCCTCGACAAACTCCTGCAATGCCTTTGCCGTCTCCGTGACGCGATAGGCGGAAAGGTGGCCGTCCACTTCCTTGACCAGCGTATGGAGCCGCGACAGGATCCATTTATCCATGACGCCAAGCTTGTCATATTCCAACGTGTATTTCGTCGGGTCGAAGTCGTCGATATTCGCATAGAGCACATAGAACGCATAGGTATTCCAGAGCGTGCCCATGAATTTGCGTTGGCCTTCCTGCACCGCCGCGTCGTGGAAACGGTTCGGCAGCCAGGGCGCGCTGTTCTCATAGAAGTACCAACGAATGGCGTCAGCGCCATGACGGCGCAGCGCGTCCATCGGGTCCACGGCGTTGCCCTTGGACTTCGACATCTTCTGCCCGTCCTTGTCCTGTACATGGCCGAGCACGATGACGTTCTTGTACGAGGACTGATGGAACAGCAATGTCGAAATGGCGATCAACGAATAGAACCAGCCCCGGGTCTGGTCGACGGCTTCGGAAATGAAGTCCGCCGGAAAACGCTTATCGAAAATCTCCTTGTTCTCAAAAGGATAATGCCACTGGGCAAAAGGCATCGCGCCGGAATCAAACCAGCAGTCAATGACCTCCGGCACGCGGTGCATCTCGCCGCCGCATTTCTCGCATTTGATCGTTACATTGTCAATATACGGGCGGTGCAGTTCGATGTCGTCGGGGCAGTTGTCAGAAAGCGACTTCAGTTCCTCGATGGAGCCAATCGAGTGCTGGCAACCGCATTTACACTCCCAGATATTAAGCGGCGTACCCCAATAACGGTTACGGCTGATACCCCAGTCCTGCACATGCTCCAGCCAGTCGCCGAAGCGGCCCGTACCGATGGTCGGCGGAATCCAGTTCACCGTATTATTGTTTGCAATCAACTCGTCGCGTACCGCCGTCATGCGGATAAACCAAGACTCGCGCGCATAGTAAAGGAGCGGCGTGTCACAGCGCCAGCAGTGCGGATAGCTGTGCTCGAAAACCGGCGCTTTCAGGAGTTTGCCGGAAATTTTTAAGTCTTTCAAGATCAGCGGGTCGGCGTCCTTGACGAATACGCCGGGCCAGTCCGTGTCCTCGGTCATATTGCCGTGCGTATCCACGAACTGCACGAAAGGCATATCGTATTTCGCGCAGACGCGGCCGTCGTCTTCGCCGAAGGCCGGCGCCATGTGGACGATGCCCGTGCCGTCCTCAGTGGTCACATAGCCGTCGCAGGTCACGAAAAACGCCTTCTTGTTAATCTTGCCGACGGCAAACGAATAGAGGGGCTCGTACTCACGGTATTCGAGTTCTTTGCCTTTCATGCGCCCCAAGACTTCGCGCGGCTCCTCGCTCTCCGCGAATACGCTCTCCACAAGCGCTTCCGCCATATAGTACACAGTCTCGCCCACACGGATTTTCACATAGTCGACCCCGGGATTCACGCAGAGCGCGAGGTTCGACGGCAGCGTCCAGGGCGTCGTCGTCCAGGCGAGGAAATACGCGTCCTCTCCCGCCGCCTTGAACTTGACGATGGCGGAACGCTCCTTCACGTCCTTGTACCCCTGCGCAACCTCATGAGACGAAAGTGGCGTACCGCAGCGCGGGCAATACGGGACGACCTTGTGCCCCTTGTAGAGCAGTCCCTTTTCCCAGATTTCCTTCAGTGCCCACCAGACGGACTCGATATAATCGTTTTCGTAAGTGATATACGGATGCTCCATGTCAGCCCAGAATCCCACGACGTCGGAGAATTCTTCCCACATGCTCTTATACTGCCAGACTGACTCGCGGCACTTCTTGATGAACGGCTCAATGCCGTAATTCTCGATCTGTTCCTTACCGTTGATCCCAAGCGCCTTCTCGACCTCCAGCTCCACCGGCAGTCCGTGGGTATCCCACCCCGCCTTGCGGAGGACATGCTTACCCTTCATCGACTGGTAGCGCGGCAGCATATCCTTGATGACGCGGGTCAGGACATGGCCGATATGAGGCTTGCCGTTCGCCGTCGGCGGCCCGTCGTAAAACGTGAAGGTGTCGCAGCCCTCACGCTGATCGACAGCCTTCTGCGCGATCCCTTTCTCCTTCCAGAAATCGAGCACCTCCTTCTCGCGCTCGACAAAGTTCAGATTCGTGTCCACCTTTTGATACAGCAAAACGATTCCCCTCCTAAAGATATAAAAAAGCCTCCACCCAAAACAGGATGAAGGCACACTCCACTTATTAACCACCTATTTCGCATACATATAAAGTATATGCTATCCTTTTAACGGGGGACTCCGGCAAAGCCTACTGATTATTTTTCAGCCCGCTGCTCGCGAGTGATCTTCCGCGCGCGCTTACTCGCACCGCCTTTCACCGTCTGCGGCTCGCTTTGGCTTTCCGCCCGCGCCTACTGTCTCGCTCATCGCAAATTTCAATATAACGCGGATATGATACCATACCGCGAATAATTTTTCAATATCATTTAATATACGCCGGCAAGTTTCAGCGCCAAAAGGCCGAGCACCGCGAGAATAATCGGCTTCACGATCTTCGCGCCCTTTTTCATCACGAGCCCCGCGCCTAAATAACCGCCGACCATATTGCAGGCCGCCGCCGCGAGGCCGAGCGTCACAAGCACGTTTCCGCTCAAAAGGAACACCGCCAGCGACGCGACATTCGTCGCAAGGTTGATGACCTTCGATTGCGCGTTCGCAGGCGCGACGCCCATCTTCGCGAACACCGTGAACGCGATGATCAGGAACGTGCCCGTCCCAGGCCCGTAGGCGCCGTCATAGATCCCGATGACAAACGCCGCGATGCAAGCCGTCATATACGTGCGCCGATTCAGCACCACGCTTTTTCCTTCATTTGCGCCGAAAAGCGACTTGTTCATCACGATAAACGCCGTCACCGGCAGCACCACATATAACCCTCGCTCCATCATCGACGCGTCGAGCATAAGAGAAATCCTCGCGCCGAGCGCCGAGCCGACAATTGCCGCCGCCACTGACGGCCCCGCCAGCTTCATATTGATCAGCCCGTTCCGCCAAAACCGCAGTACCGCCAGCGTCGTCCCGCAGGCCGAGGACAGCTTGTTCGTCGCGATTGCTTGATGCATCGGGATTCCGCCGATGATATAGGCAGGCAGAGAAATCAGCCCGCCTCCTCCGCCGATGGCGTCCACGAATCCCGCCAGCCCCACCAGCGGACAAACAATCAAGAACGTCATCCAATCCGAAAATTCCATTGTCTTTCTCCTGTCATGCAAAACTTATTCCAACTTTTATAGCCTAGTTATTATACATGAAATACAGCTGCTTGTCATAAAAACAAAAAACAACCGAATCTTTTTTATCGTATGGACCAAAAAAGCCGAAACAACGCATTATTCTCATGGCCTGTCTCAAAACGCCCACTGTAAATTTTGCCGCCTCAGAGAAATATGATATAATTATCGAATAAATTTGTTTTGGGGGGAATCACTGAAAGTGGACAGTACCGAAATCGGCCAATTATGTTTGTTGCTAATAGGATGCGTTTTTTTGAACGCCTTCTTCACTCAGATAGAAACGGCGCTCATTGAGAGCCGGAAAAGCCGGATGGAGCATTTCTCGGAAGTCGGAGACCCACGCGCCAAAAAAGTGCTCCGTTTTTTGGATGAGCCGGATACTCTGATTGCCGCTTCGCAGATTGGCATCGCTTTTACCAGCATTCTTTTGGGCGCCGCCGCGGGCTTCAAGGTCGCGCCCGTCCTTTCGCGCATATTCCCCACTCTGCCGCATCCGGAGCTCGTCTCCTTGGTTGCTAGCATTATTCTTTTTACTTACATCAGCCTGCTCTTCGGCGAATTCCTTCCGAAAAAAATAGCGGTGCAGGATCCGGAGACCGTTCTTTTGCGACATACGCACGCGCTGACCGCAATGGAAATCATCGCGCGCCCCTTCGTCGGTTTCCTGTCCACCTCCGCAAACGCGGTCATGCTGCTTTTCGGTATCAATCCTCATATCGACGACGCCGTCACCGAGGATGAGGTCAAGGATTTGATCGAGCAGGGTACCGAGGACGGCATTTTCGAGAAAACTGAGCAGGACATGGTGGACCGCATCTTCCATATGAGCGATCAAACAGCCTACTCGCTGATGACGCCGCGCCTGCAAATGAACTGGCTTGATATCAACGACTCAACCGAATACAACCTGCGCCAGATCAAGAAAAGCGCGAACACTGTTTTTCCCGTCGGCGACGGGAATCTGGACAACTTCCTCGGCGTCATTTATGCCAAGGATTTATTGAACGCCGCTATCGACAAAAAAAATATCGAGCTTTCCTCCTTCATAAAAAAACCGCTGTTCATCCCGCGTGCGATGGAAACTTTCCGCGTGCTTGAAAAATTTCGTGAGAGCAGCGTGCATGAAGCGGTCGTCCTCGATGAATACGGTGGCGTTATCGGCTTCATTACCCTTGGAGATATCGCAGAAGAAATCATTGGCGACATCGAGTGGCAGGACGAGCCGGAAAATCCACAGATCACGCCGCGTTCCGAAAATTCATGGTACATCGACGGGCTTTGCAGTATCGACGACTTCAAGGAAAAATTCGACCTCGACGAGCTGCCGAACGAAATCAAAGACCACTACCAGACGATGGGCGGCTTTCTGACCTCCTATTTCGGCTATATCCCAAAGGTCGGAGAAAAATGCACCTGGAGCGACTTCACCTTTGAGATCCTGCGACTTGACCGTGCCCGTATCGCAAAGCTGATGGTCATTCAGGGAAACAAGCCAATTTCGGCAAATACGCACAAAGATAACTAAGCCAAATAAAAAACTCCGTCGCCAGCATCAGAGGCAACGGAGTTTTTATTTGGCTTTTATTATTCCATGGCTTCCGCCAATTTCTTGACGTTGACAGCGAGACCGCAGACGACCAGATACACCTCATCCGCCGCGCGGGCCATCCATTGGTTCGCTATGCCGGCCACATCCCGGTATTCACGGGAAAGATGGTCTCCCGGCACGATGCCGCTGCCCACCTCGTTCGTCACGAAAACCGTCGTCCCCGAATTTTCCTTCGCTTGGGCAATCAGCGCATCAAGCTTTTCCTTCGCCAACGAATAATTTTGATGGGAATCGGCAATCGAGTCGAGAGTGCAAAGCAGGTTGCTCATGTAAAGCGTCAGGCAGTCGAACAACACTGCGTCACATTCCGCGCCTGCTTCCTTCAACGCAAGATGCGCATCGTGAGGCGCCTCATAGGTTTTCCAATCTGACGGACGACGCTGGCGATGAAGTTTCACACGGAAAGCCATTTCATCGTCGTAGACCTCCGCCGTCGCGATATAACCGATATGGGTTCCGATGCGAGCCACATATTTTTCGGCAAATCGGCTCTTGCCGCTGCGCGCTCCGCCTGTCACCAGAACGATCTTCCCCATCTTCACGCCCCTTTTCCAGCATATTTTTGACACGCAGTCACAAAAGACGCCGCCGCGTCCTCCGCTCCCGCAAAGTGCAAATGAAGATACGAACCGAGGATATTCCCCTTCGCATAGCCCGCCGCGTATGGCACGGGATTCCGTGTCTTGCGGAACGTAAACGCTCTCGGATAATCTGCCCCCGCCTCCGGCTCACATTCTGACGAGAAATGAAATTCGTGACCGCGAAGCACGGTTCCTTTCGTTCCAAGTACCGTATCCCGTTCCATTTCCGCGCTGACATAGCCGACGGTCTGGAGCTTCTTGTTCATCACGACCTCGCCGGGAATCACACCGAGCATCGGAAACGCGTTGCCGTCGAAATCAGTCACGCGGCGCATCAGGTACATGAAGCCGCCACACTCGGCGTAAATCGGCATCCCTTTTTCGGCGGCAGCTTTTATGGACGAACGCATGGATTCGTTTTCATAAAGCTCTTTCGCGAACATTTCCGGGAAACCGCCGCCAAGAATCAGTCCGTCCGTATCCGGCAACTCTTTGTCATGCAGTGGGCTGAAAAAAACGATTTCCGCGCCCTTCTGACGGAGCACGGCAAGACTTTCGGGATAATAAAACGAAAACGCCTCGTCCCGTGCCACAGCAATCCTTGCTTTGATTTGCTCCGTTTCGGAAAAACCGCGCCCTTCCTCGATTGGCGACGCGCTTTTTGCCAACTCGACGATTCGGCCAATATCGACTGACGCGCCGACAACACGCCCTATCTCTTCCACCGTTTCGCGTTCCCGCGCGTTTTCCTCGACAGGCACCAATCCCAAATGACGTTCCGGCATCGTCATCGCATCGTTCCGCTTGATCGCGCCGAATACGGGAATATCAAGCCTTCCCAGCGCTTCCTCAATCATCGTGCGATGCGTATCCGAGCCTAAACGATTCAAGATCACGCCCGCGAGATTGACTTCCGGATCATATTGCTTGAATCCCATGACAAGCGCCGCCGCCGACTCGCCCATCGATTTCGCGTTGACGACGAGCAGCACGGGTGCTTTCAGGAGCTTCGCAATCTCCGCCGTGGAGCTGACGCCATTCTTTCCGCCGTCGTAAAGCCCCATCACGCCCTCGATGACCGCGACGTCAGCGTCCGCCATCGTACTGATAAAAATATCGGCCAGCCGCTCCTTCGACACAAGCCAAGTATCAAGATTGTGGGCGGGACGTCCGCTGGCCAACGAATGATAGCCCGGATCGATATAATCCGGGCCGATTTTATATGATTGCGCTTTGACGCCGCGCGCCCGCATCGCCGCCAATAGCCCGGTGACCACGGTGGTCTTCCCGGAACCGCTCATCGGCGCAGCGATTACGACGCGCGGGATTTCCCGCGCGCTCATCTGCGATTGTCCAGAATATACATGATCGCGTTGACGACAGACGCCGCAATCGGGCTGCCGCCCTTCGTGCCTTCCACCGTCACATAAGGAACGAGGGTATTTTCCGCCAACAGCTTCTTCGAATCGGCGGCGCCGACGAAGCCCACAGGAATCCCGATAATGACCGCCGGAAGGATATTCTCTTCTTTGGCGAGGCGAAGCACTTCAAAGAGCGCCGTCGGCGCATTGCCGATGGCAATAATAGAACCGGCCAGCTCTTTGCCGAATGCGCGCATAGCCGCCATCGAACGCGTGATGCCCTCGCGCTTCGCAATTTCGGCAATCTCGGGATCGGCTACTCTGCATTCGATCTTCCCGCCATATCGTCCAAAAGCCTTTTTATTGATGCCCGTCCGCACCATCTCCACGTCGGTGTAGATGTTCGCGCCGCGCTTCAGCGCCTCCTGTGTTGCCTCAATGGCTTTCGGGTGCAGGCGGATGACCTGCGCATAGTCGACATCGCCGGAGGCGTGAATCATGCGCGAATAGACCTTTGTCTCGGCTTCGTTGAGGTTCAGCCCCGCCAGATGCGGCGCAATGATTTCCATACTCTTGTTTTCAATGTCCATCGGCTGCTTGATAAAGTCCATCTCATCTACCTCCGAGTTTCAACTTTACAAAGTCAAGTACTTCTTCAAATGTATAAGCAATCACATCGTAATCGAGCTTTGGCCTGTCGATCATCACCACAGGAAGTCCCAATTTTTTCGCGGCGGTCAGCTTTGTATCGGTGCCGCCGATCTCGCCGCTGTTCTTCGTGACGACGACGTCCGCGCCATATTGACGGTAAAGCGCGATATTCAATTCTTCGCTGAAAGGCCCCTGCAGCGCGACGATTTCCTTTGGCGTCAATCCAAGTTCCTCGCACTCTGCCAAGACCTTCGCCGTCGGCAGAATTCGTACGATAACGGTATGGCCTTTCAAAGCCTCCGAAGTCGTGAAGGCTTTCAGATTGCGGCTGCCAGTGGTCAGGAAAACAGTCTTGCCGAGACGCGCCGCCTCCCGTGCTGCTTCCTCGTAATTTTCGACCGGGTACACATTGTCGTAATCAACGGGCACACTTCGCCGCTCGTAACGTATATAAGGAATGCCCGTCGCATGGCAAGCCTGCATCGCGTTCTGCGAGACGTTCGCCGCGTAAGGATGGCTCGCGTCCACAAACAACCGGACTTTATGCTGCCGGATATACGTTTCCAGCTCATCCTCATCCAGCGGCTTGTCATTGACGATCAGCCCCGGATAGCGTTCCAGCAGTTTTTCGCCGTAACTGGACACCACCGACGCCGTAACCGGATAGCCTGCCGAGAGCAACGCTCCCGCCAATTCACGTCCGTCCTGCGTTCCCGCCGCCGTAAAAATCATACCTTGTATCCCCGCGGCGTGACCATCCAGCCGTCTTGAATGAAGGTCTTGCTGTTCCCGATGATGACCATCGAGAACATATCAATGTCCTCTTTCGTAAAGTCCCGCAAGTTCGACAAAATTTTCTGCTCGTCGGCACGCGAGGCGTTTTTCACGATGCCGACAGGCGTGGACGGCGACTTGTACTGCAACAGGATGTCGTGGATCTCGTCGATATTCTTTGCACGGGACTTGCTTTTCGGATTGTAGAGAGCGATAACAAAATCCCCCTGCGCCGCGAGAGCCGCACGTTTTTTTATCAGTTCCCAAGGCGTCAGACGATCGCTGAGGCTGATCACCGCGAAATCATGCATCAGAGGTGCACCGAGCACCGCCGCCGCCGCGTTGACCGCCGAAAGTCCCGCCACGATATCAACTTCCGGCCGTTCCGCCTCTTCATATTGCAAGACGATTTCCAGTACGAGCCCCGCCATGCCGTAAACGCCGGAATCTCCGCTGGACACCATGATCGTATTTTTTCCTTCCGCTGCCGTTTTCACAGCCAGACGGCAACGATCAACCTCCTGCATCATGCCCGTGCCAATGACCTCTTTGCCTTCCAAAAGCGGCTCAATCAGTCGGATATACGTCGTATACCCTGCGACGACCTCCGCCTCCTGGATTGCTTTCAGCGCTTTCGGCGTCATTTGTTCCTGCCCGCCGGGGCCAAGGCCGACAACCGTTATTTTTCCCATACCAATGCCACCGTCGCTTTCTCCCATTTTGTTTTCGGCAGCGCGATCCTGCCCTGCTCCACACAGCAAAGCGCCGCAGCCTCCGAGACGTTACCGACGCCGATCTGCCGCCGGACGAACGAGGACTCTTCGAGCCCGTATGCTTCAATCTTTTGTTGCAACTCTTCTATTTCAAAAAAACGCGTCTCGACGCCAAGCTCCGCCGCCAAAGCCAGGAGCCCCGCCTCGTCACGCTTGACCGAGGCGCTGGCAATCATCGAGACCGCCGAAATTTCCTGCCCAATCTTCTCACAGGCCTCGGAAAGCGCCTTTTTCAGCGCCCCCTTGGAAACACCCCTGCGGCATCCCATGCCTGCGATCAATCGGCGCGGCACAAGGCAGAGCAGATAATCTGAACGCAGGGAATCATTCGCCGTGACAAACACAGTCAGTCCTTCTGCCGCCAATACATCCGAAGCGGACTTTCTCACAAAAGGAATCCCACGATCCAAAAAGGCGGCTTCAAAAAAATCAAGCCGCGGAAGGTTCTCATCCACCGCGTACGAAACGGTTTTCCCCTCCAAAATTGCGCCATTCATGACTTGAATCATCGGCTTTGGCACAGGACGAAGCCCAAGCTCCGCCGCAAATGCGTCAGGCGCCGTCAATCCGCTGACGTCAGTTGCCGTCGTGACAATCGGCTCCCCGCCGAGGCAATTCGCGACCCGAACCGTCAGCATGTTTCCGCCGCCGACGTGACCGGAAAGCAGGCTGACGATGTGACGCCCCTGCTCGTCAGCCACCAGCACCGCCGGATCTGTCAATTTGCTTCTAAGATGCGGCGCAATCATGCGAACGGCAATGCCCGCCGCCATAAGAAAAATCAGCGCGTCATACTGTCGAAAGGCCTTCGCCACGGCATCGGCGAGGTGAGAGAAACGCTTCGCCGGAACCTCTTCTTCCCGTCCATCCTTTAGAAAAATATCGACGGCGTCGAGCAAGAGGCCATCCCGCAGACGTATCGCCGATTCAACCCCGCGACGTGTCGCGGCAAAAACGGCGCATCTCATTTGGAAGCGGCGCGGAACATATGGCTGAATTCCGGCGCATAGAGCCGCGACAGCGAATAGTCGGTTTCAAGGCAGCGCCCGACGACGATCATCGCCGTGCGCGTGATGTTCTCCGCCTTCACCTTTTCGGCAATAGTCTCCAGTGTCGCACGGATCACTTTCTGATCCGGCCAGGTCGCTTTATGCACGATAGCAATCGGCGTCGTCTTGTCGTACCCACCGGAAATCAATTCCTTGACCACGTCCTCGATCATATGGACGCTGAGGAAAATGCACATCGTGGCCTGATGAGCGGCGAGGCTCTTCAGGCTCTCCCGCTTCGGCACCGGCGTCCTGCCCTCGTCCCGCGTGATGATGATTGTCTGGGAAATGTCGGGCAGCGTATATTCCTGCTTCAGCGCCGCCGCCGTCGCGAGGAAAGAGCTGACGCCGGGGACGACCTCATACTCGATGTCGCGCTTTTTGAGCTCGTCCATCTGCTCCTGTATAGCGCCGTAAATCGCCGGATCGCCGGTATGCAGGCGCACAACCATTTTCCCCTGTTCCACGGACTCTGTGATCTTGTCGATGACTTCCGACAACGTCATGGTCGCGGAATTGTAAATATCCGCGTCTTTCTTGGCAACCTTCAGCACGTCGGGATTGACCAGCGAACCCGCGTAAATGATGACGTCCGCCTCCCGCAAAAGCCGTTGTCCCTTGACCGTGATGAGTTCGGGATCTCCGGGCCCCGCGCCGACAATAAATACCTGCATGCTCTGTTTGCCTCCTAAACCTATTCCCATTATAGATAGTTTATTTCTTTTCTCCGGTCACGATATAGATTGGGTTGATCGCCTTCGCCATATCGTAAGCGCCCACCGCCTGCAGGCGGTTGATCTGCACCTGTATCGCCTCATAAGAAAAATCTATTTCATGCGCCCGCAAATAGTCAAGCGCCGCCGCCAAGGTCTGGATCGTGATACAGTTGATCACGATACGCCCGCCGGTTCTCATCCGAGCGGAAATCTCGTCCAGTATCGCGGAAAGATGGCTGCCGCTTCCGCCGATGATAGCGGCGTCACAATCGGGAAGACCATTCAAAGCTTCCGGCGCTTCCCCTTCAACGACCGTCAAATTATCGACGCCGAATTTCTCTTTGTTCTGTTTAATCAACGAAACGCCTTCCGGGTTCCGTTCCACCGCGTAAACATGACCTTGCCCGGCAAGACGGGCCGCCTCCACCGACATCGAGCCGGTACCCGCGCCCACATCCCAGACGACGTCTGTCGGCGAAATACGCGCTTTGACCATCGTCAGCACGCGAATCTCCTGTTTCGTCATCGGCACCTTGCCGCGAATAAACGCTTCGTCCTCAATGCCCAATCTGGTCATCAGCCCATCACCACCATCACGCAATGCGTCTCTTCTTTTTCCGTAACTGCCCCAGCCAGCGTTGTCCTGACGACGCGCTCGTCTTCATAGGAAAGACGAGCACAGATTGCCGCTTTCGCGTCCTCCGGCCAGCCCATTTCCATCAAAAGCTTCGGGATTGTGCGGGAACTGTTTTTCGTATCGGTCAGCATGCCGATTACCCGCCCCGGTTCATAAGCAAGCTCCGCATCAGAAGGCCGTCTGCCATGGAAGCTCAAAAGGCTCGCGTCATGCCATGGAAGCGCAAGCCGCGCAAAGGCGAACTGCACAGAGCTGATGCCGGGAATCACCGAAAGGCACTCCTCGTCGAATTCACGTCTGAGCGCGTCAAGCAATGAATAATAGCCGGGATCTCCAGAGACCATCACGACGACGTCGCTTTCCGAAAGCGCTTCACGGATGAATTCCAGTACCGCCGGGATATCGCCGCGGATTGTCATAGTCCGCTGCCCTTCGTGTGCGAAATCCGAAAGCGCGCGGCTCCCGCCGACCAGCACTTCCGCCTCGCGAATCGCGCGAATCGCGGCGGGCAAAACATAATCGGGATGCCCCGGCCCGATACCTGCCACGATCACTTTATGTTCCAATGAAAATCCCTTCCTATCTCTCGCGCATGGCTGTCCATGCCGAGAAGCTCGCCTTTCAGGGTTACCATCACCGTACCCACCGTCAGCTCACCGAACACATGGCGCTCCGAGCGAAGCGACGCGCGTTCCGCCAATATATCATAGACTTTTTTCAAGCCGTATTCCTCAATCACAGGCATTGCGTCCTCAGTGGTCGTCGCCGCAAGAATACGCCGGACGCCCTCGGCCGGCAGCCCTTCCGCAGCCGCGTAAGCCGCCATCGCTTCCAGCCTCCCGTCGCCAACGCGGTTGTGAGTATGGAAAACGCCCGCCGCCACTTTCGCGAGCTTTCCGAGATGGCCAAACAACAGCACCCGTTTCAATTTCTTTTCCGCCGCAGCGTCGAGCATGAAGCCGATGAAATTACTGGTCTGCACGATCGCCCCTTGGGGCAGCCCGAACTTCACGGCGATATTCTCACCGATCTTGCCGGGCACGAAAATCTGCGTGTCGTACCCCGCCGCTTTCGCGACGTCAATCTGCGGGAGCAGGGAATTCTTGAACCCTTCTTCCGACATAGGCCGGAGGACTCCCGTCGTACCGATGACAGAAATTCCGCCGACGACGCCGAGCACGGGATTCAGCGTCTTAGTCGCAAGCTGCACACCCGCCGGGATCGAGACCGTGACTTCAAGAGCCGCGTCGTCGCCCAAAAGCTCATGGATGACATTTTCCGTCAGACGGCGCGGACCGGGATTGATGGCAGGACTGCCTACCGGCACTGAAAGCCCCGCTTTCGTTACCGTACCGATGCCTTCTCCTGCGCGGAACACGACGCCGCTGCCCGACGGCAGCTCACGCACCGTAGTGAATACCGACGCGCCGTTCGTGATGTCTGGATCGTCCCCCGCGTCCTTGACAATCTCAACACGAATCCCGTCTTCCGTTTCCCGGATTTCCTTGACAGGAATTTCCAGCGGCGTACCATCCAACGCGACGAGCGTCAGACGCTCGCAGTATTCGCCCGCGCGGTACAAAAGCGCGGCCTTGACGCCTGCCGCCATGCACGCGCCGGTTGTGTAGCCTCCACGCAGTTCTTTCCCCAACGCAACCCTTCCTTATTAAAATATAAACCATTAGAATATAAAACAAAAAATCATATTATTTTTTGCCCAACGATTCATTTTTTAACACTTCTCTATTATAACATAACTTTTTCAACTATCAACTTTCATCTTTCTTTTTCGCTTTTTTTAGGTATGCGGTATAATAAGATGATAGTAAAGGAAGTGTACCCTATGCAATATCGTCTGCCGCAAATGTATTTCAGCAAAATCATGCGCGCCATCGTCGAATTTGAGATGATCGAGCGCGGCGACAAAATTTTGGTTGGGCTTTCCGGCGGCAAAGACAGCCTGCTTTTGACTTATGCCCTCTCAATGATGCGCGAACGGACGAAAGGGAAATTTTCCCTGCGCGCGCTGACCATAGACCCGATGTTCAACGACACCTTCGACGCGGAAGGACTTTCCCGCTTCTGCGCGTCGCTGGACATCCCTCACGAAATCCACAGAGTCGATATCGCCGAAGTCATCCGAAGCGAGCCGAAAAACGCGCCCTGCTTCACCTGCGCCTTTTTCCGGCGCGGCGCTATCAACCGCTACGCGAACGAGCACCATTGCAACAAAGTCGCCTACGCCCACCATAACGACGACGCGGTGGAAACCTTGCTGCTGAATCTCCTGTATTCGGGACAGATTGGCACCTTTCAGCCGAAAACCTATCTCGACCGCAGCAATCTGACCGTGATTCGTCCCCTTGTCTATCTGCGGGAACAGGAGATCATCGACGCGATACCCTATCACGGCATGACGCCCGTAAAATCGCCCTGTCCTATCGACGGTAAGACGAAACGGGAAACGGTCAAAAAACTCGTCGCCGATCTGACCGAAAAGAATCCGCTGATTTACGACCATTTAGCCGCCGCCATGCGGAAAAGCGGCGAAAACGAGCTTTGCCGCCTGTGGCCCGCCGCCAAGAGCCGGCAGGAAATGCGGGAAAGCTATGACCGTTTTATGCGGGAATAAACAGGAAACTCATTTTCCTTTGATCTGCATGTCATAGTTTTCCTCTCCGAAGAAGCGCGGCCTCGACGCGTCGAAGTCATCGTTTATAATACTCTTCGTCGGATTCCATTCCTCGGTCTTGATGTCTGCAAGTTCCATCAGCGTGTGAATCATATCATCGGTCCGGTACGGGCGGTCGGCCGCGTCCTCGATGGCTTCCCATTTCTCGGGGTACTTGTCGCGGAACTTTCGCGACGCCCAGAAAATCAAGGGAATCTCAATCATGTGGCGGTCGGGGTTTTCCTCCAAATGCCCGGCAATGCTGCCGCCTTCATCGTAAACCGCCTCGCCGTGATCCGGCACGTAAATCACAAGCGCCTCCTTGTCACGGAAACGGTTGATGATCTCACTGACGATATAGTCATTGTAATAAAGCGCGTTGTCATATTGGGCGACAATCTCCCGATACCGTTCGCCAATCTGGAGCCGGATATCCTCGGCCTTGAACTTGTGGAACGCGTACGGATACCGGTTATAGTACAGCCCGTGCCCGCCCATCAGGTGCAATACATAAAAATTCCGGTCCGGCGACGCATCGGCAAGAGCCTCGTCAAGCAGCGGAAACAGCTCCTCGTCGAGAATCCCCGAATCCTCCAGCGAATCACGAAGACGCGTGAATTTGTGCATCGTGCTGTGATTCGCGTAAAGCTGGGCGACGTTGCCCCACATGCCGGAGCTTTCCTGATTGGAAAGCCAGTGCGTCCGATACCCGGCAGCATTCAGTACGTCAATCAGATTGTGGTATTCATACCAAGGCTTATCCGACTCATAATCACAGAACGTGAACAGCTCGCTCAAGACCTCCACCGTCGTCGAATGGGGACTGATCACGTCGCTGTAAGCGATAATCTCGCCCTTCGCCTGCAATTCGTCAAGATACGGCGTATTCGGAAGATAATATCCATACAGATGCATATGGTTCCTGTTCGTCGATTCGCCGAGGATGAACACGATATTCTTGATTTCGCTGTTGTTTTCCGTCAATTCAATCTTAGTATCAATGGCGTCCGCCAGACGATGATACGCGATGGCGTTCTCAACGGCCAACGACGTCGCGCCGACGATGCGCGCGGCGGGCAAAAGCTCACAGGCAAAGAATTCCGAGTAATACGGCAGTACATAGGCAAGCGAAATCACCCCCGCCGCCATCATGCCTTTGCAAAGCAACCGTTTAAATCGGTCAGGAAACGAAATATTTCGAAGCCGGCGCCACGCGCAAAAAATCACGGCGCCGGCGATGACAACAGCGGCCAGTTCCCGCCAAGTCACATACATCTGTAAAAACTCGACGGCTTCCTTCCGGTTAGTCTCCAGCACGGAATTTACGATGCCCGCGCCAATCAGCGCCTTGTATGTATGCATGACAAACGATTCCATGACAAACATCAAAAAAGAGACGAAGAGCATCACCGTTTTCACGCGCGACAGCCATGCATCGGAAAGAAGGCGGCGCAGTGCCGCCGTCAGAAGCACGAAACAAAAGAACAGCGCCAAGCCGCAGGAAACGAGAAGGAGGAGTTCACCCTTCAGCGCCAGCGACCACGCCATCGTAAAATAATTGAGGAAAAAAAGCAAAAAAAGGAACCCCGTATGCTCGGCAAAGGTTTCCTCTATCGCTTCCCACAGACGACGGGAAGCGTTTTTTATGCCGTTTTGTTCCATAGACCTCGGCTCTCCCCCGTCGTTCATCGTATCCCCATCATGCTATGCGCCTGCGGGATCAATCTGACGTCCCGCAACACGCGAAGCGCCTGCTCCTGCATCCGCAAAAGCGTCTCCGCCTTTGGCGGAACGCATCCTCCCAATGGCGTCACCGGCTGCAAGATCAGCGGAATATCTGAGCGAATCTCCGCAATCAGGCGGCATGTTTCCGCCAGTTCCGCCTCCGTCAAATCCGCCGTGACCACAAGCTTGACATAAACATTTTTTTCCGCCGCCGCCGCCAAAAAAGCTCGATGACGTGCCCAAAGCGATTCCCCGGCCGCGCTTGGCGGCTTGACGTCCATACTGACAATATCGACATACGGAAGCACTTTTTTCAATTCATCGACGAGCGTTCCGTTCGTCTCCAGAAAAATCCGCGCGGAAATCCGCTGCGCCACAGCCGCGATAAAATCCGCATGCAGAAGCGGCTCGCCGCCGGTAAAACTCACCGAATGATGCGGCGCCGCGTCGAGCAATCGCTTGATATGATCCGCCGCATTTTCGCCGGAAACGGGATTCTTCACGGAAAGTTCCGGCTCCTCAGGGCAAAGCGTTTCCACCATGCAAAAAGGATGGCTCCCGATTGTGTGCGCCGTATCGCAATAGCGGCAGCGCAGGTTGCAGCCCTCAAAACGCACGAATACCTGACGACAACCGATATACGGTCCCTCACCCTGCGCCGAGGAAAAAATCTCGATCAGATTTCCCGTCATCCTTACGTTTCCTCAAAATACCGCACCGCTGAATGCGCGGACTCCCAGACCAGTACCTCGGCAAGGCGTACTTTTCCCTGCCGGAATATCTCGTGCGCACCGAACGCTTGATACACATACTGCGCGATATTCTCCGCCGTCGGATTCTTGCCAGCAAACACAGGCAGCTCGTTCAGCCATTGATGATCAAGAGTCGCCGCGACATCCTTCAGCGCCTGGTTCAGCAACTTAAAATCAACGAGCATCCCCAGGGAATCCAATTGCTTCCCCTGCACCTTCGCCGCAATCGTCCATGTATGGCCGTGCAGGCGGTCACATTTCCCCGGATATCCTTCCACGCGATGCGCCGCATCAAACGTACATTTAACTTCCAATTCGAACACAAAAGACACGCTCCTAAAACTACATTGTAAATATAATCACGCAAGAGTTTACCACTTTCTCCGAGCTTTG